>CAZXJW010000028.1:0-19267 GCA_964641005.1 uncultured Rhodocyclaceae bacterium | reverse complement strand
CGCCACTGCCCACGGAAAAGCGCACGCCCGCCCGCGGCCTGCCGGGCGCGCCGGCGAAGGTCCAGCCGTTGTCGGTGTTCAAGTACCAGACGCGGATGGCCGAGCTGCCCACCGAGCCCGCCTGGACGCCCGCCTCGAAGCTGTAGTCCCAGCGCTCGCCGCGGCCGAACCAGCGCATGCCCGCGGTCAGGCGCTCCTCCCGGCCGGCCGCATCGGCATAGCGGGCGTCGTCGCGGCTGCGCCGGTTCACGTACAGCACGCCCGTGCCACCCGGCAGCAGATCGTGCCGGCGGCCGAGGTAGAAGCCCGACAGGGTCTCGCCGGGGCGGGGCCTGTCGTCGAAGGAGCCCGGCACCGTTGGCACCACGCGGGTGGCCATGGCGTGCACCAGCCAGCCGCCCAGTTCGCCCACCACCCGCACGCCGTCGAAGCTCAGGCGGTCGTTCAGCCCGTCGCGCGCGGAGGTGAACTGGGCCGACCCGAGCTCCACCTCCTGGCGGCCGAGGCGCAGCGCCAGGCGGTCGGCGTCGCGCCGCACGGGCAGCCACTCCACGAAGGCCTGGTTCACGTCGCCGCGGTTCTCGTCGGTGGGGCGCGGGCCGCCATTGCGGCCATCGATGCGCGAGGACTCGAGCTGCCCGAAGGCCCTCAGCGTCGGCGTCAGCCGCAGGTCGGCGTGGGCGAGGTAGCGCTGCAGCCAGTAGCCGTCGTCGTCGGGCACGCCGGCGCCGAAGCCCGGGTTGTCGAAGCGCTCGTAGCGCACCCGCGCATCGCCGCCCAGCGTGAGCAGCACGTCGCCCGCCAGCGGCACGGCCTTGAGCGGATCGAGCCAGTGGCTGCGGCAGCGCGGATCGCGAAGCGCGCTCCAGTCCTCCTCGTAGCGCATGGAGGAGAAGCCGGGACGCGCGGGGCAGGGGTTGTCGGCGGCCGCCATCGCGCCGCACGCCACCATCGCGGCGAGGACCGCGCCCGTGGCGCAGAGCTGGCTCGACCGCCGCGTCGCCCGCGCGGGGACGCGGCATTGAGGAAGCAGGCGGCCGCACATACCATGGATTCTCCATCTTCCCGATTGCACTCGGCCATCGCCCGGTGAACTTCCTCGCCCACCTCTACCTCTCCCCCGCCACCCCCGAGGGCTGGCTCGGCGGCCTGCTGGGCGACTTCGTGAAGGGGCCGGTGGATGCCGCCGGCTATCCCGCAGCCGTGACGGACGCCATCCGGCTGCACCGCGCCGTGGACAGCTTCACCGACGGCCACGCGCACGTGCTGGAAGCCAAGGCCCGCTTCGCGCCCGGCACGCGCCGCTACGCCGGCGTTGTGCTCGACATCGCCTTCGACCACTTCCTGGCGCGCGACTGGCATCGCCACCACGACGTTCCGCTGGAGCGCTTCGCCCGCGAGGTGTACGCCGCGCTCGGGACCACCCCGCACGCGCTGCCCGAGCGCTTCTCGCGCATGCTGCCCTGGATGGTGTCGCAGGACTGGCTGGTGTCCTACCGCGAGCCCGCCGGCGCCATCGCGGCGCTGGAGCGCATGAGCCGGCGCCTTTCCGACGGCTCGGGGCTGCTGGCGGCTGCCGCGGAACTGCGTGGCCGTTACGCCGCCATGGAATCGGACTTCCTGCGCTTCTTTCCCGCACTGCTGCGCGCGTTTCCAGCCGCCGGCCGGGCGCCGATCGCATAGAATCGCGCGCTTCGCCGGGCTTGCGCCCGGTCATCCCCCTCGCCGGAGACCCCGCCTTGGACCAGGACAACGATCACGCCTTGCCCGTCATGCTCGTCATCAGCGTGGCGATCCTCGCCTGCATGCTCGCCATCGGCGTTGCACTCATGAAGCGCGGCCCGGGGCCGGCCGCAGCCGGCGGCGGCGCACCGGCCCTGGAGGCCCCGCCCGAGATCCGCGCGGCCCTCCAGAACGAGCAGGCGCCCTCCGGCAGCCTGGTGCGGCGCGTGTACTTCGAGTCCGGCTCGGCGGCCGTGGGCGAGGACGGCCAGGCCGCCATCGCCAACGCTGCAAGGACGCTCTCGGCCGGGCTGGCGGCGCGCATCGCCCTGTCGGGCTTCGTGGATGCCTCCGGCAGCGCCGACGCGAATGCGGAACTCGCGAAGCAGCGTGCCTTCGCCGTGCGCGACGCGCTGGTGGCGGCGGGCGTGCCGGGCGACGCCATCGAGCTTCGCAAGCCCCAGCAGATTACGGCCGCGGGCGCCGCCGACGAGGCGCGCCGGGTCGAGATCCTGCTGCTGCGCTGAAGGGCTCCCGATGTCCGTCCGCCGTCACGTGCTGGCCATGGGCGGCGGTTTCCTCGCCGACCCCGAGAACAACCTCGGGCTGGAGCGCTACTTCCGCGAACTCACGGGCAAGTCCAGCCCGAAGGTGCTGTTCGTGCCCACCGCCAGCGGCGACAACGAGCCCTACCAGCTGCGCTTCTTCCAGGCCTTCACGAAGCTCGGCTGCCGGCCCGAGGTGCTGCCGTTCTTCAAGCGCACGCCGCAGAAGCTCGAGGAATTCGTCCTGGAGCACGACGCCATCGCCGTGGGCGGTGGCAACACCCGCACCATGCTCGCGATCTGGCGCGACTGGGGCCTGGATGCGATCCTGCGCAAGGCCTACGACAGCGGCATCGTGATGGGCGGCTCCAGCGCGGGTTCCATCTGCTGGTTCGAGGACGGCATCACCGACTCCATCGCCGGGCCGCTCACACGCCTGCCATGCCTGGGCTTCGTGAAGGGCAGCAACTGCCCCCACTACGACAGCGAGAAGGACCGCCGGCCCGCCTACCAGGCCATGATCCGCAACGGCGAGGTGAAGGACGGTCACGCCGCGGACGACGGCACCGGCCTGCACTTCATCGACGGCGAGTTCATCCAGGCCGTGGCGAGCCGGCCGAAGTCCATGGCGTGGTCGGTGCGCCGCGCCGGGTCCGACGTCGCGGAAGAGGCCATCGAGCCCACGCGGCTCGCGTGAGCACCGCCATGAATCCCTGGCTGATGCTCGTGGGCGCCATCCTGTTCGAGGTCGCCGGCACCACGTGCATGAAGCTGTCCGAGGGCTTCACGCGGCCTGTCCCGTCCCTGCTCATCTTCGTGTTCTACGGCGTGGCCTTCACGCTGCTGACGCTGTCGCTGAAGAAGATCGACGTGAGCGTCGCCTACGCGGTGTGGTCGGCCATCGGCACGGCCGTGATCGCCGGCATCGGCATCGTCTGGTTCAAGGAGCCGCTGACGGCGCTGAAGGTGGCGAGCCTGCTGCTCATCATCGCCGGCGTGGTGGGCCTCAACCTCGGCGGCTCCACGCACTGACGGCCGGGGGCGGTCACGTCCCCCGTCCCGTCACCGTCGCTGGCCCGATCGGATCACGCCACCTTCGGACAGGGCGTCGCCAAGGAGCAACATCGCGCGGGGCATCATGGATCCAGACGAGCCGCGCCGGGCGTCTCCGGCGGGGCCTGAAACGGACGTTCCATGGCCAGCCTGCTCACGCCCCAGGGCCGCATCGCCCCGCTCTCGGAAGAGGAACTGTCGCGCCTGGACATCCTGCTGGCCTCCTGCCCCGGGGGCCACGCCATGCGCCTCGTGGAAGCGGATGGCCTGCTGGCGGCACTGGCCGCGGGCCCGCAGCAGGCCGGGCCCGCCGCGCACTGGCCGGTGATCTTCGGCCGCCCCGTGGATTCCTCGCTGCTGCGAGACATGCCGCACCTGGACGAAGCGATGCTGCTGCTGGCGCGTCACTGGAACTCCATGTGCGACACGCTGGCCGAGGGCAATCTGCTCGGGCCGCTGCTGGTGCAGTCACCGCACGGACCGCGCGGCTTCGAGACCTGGGCTCGGGGCTTCCTGCGCGGGCTGCGCATGCACCAGGACCAGTGGCTGCCGCTGCTGGAGGACGAGACCAGCAACAGCGCGCTCACGCCGGTGTTCGCGCTCGCCCATCGAGACCCCGCGGGCGCGGACCCGGTCACCCGCCGGGAAGCCGAGCTTCTCGACGACATGACGTACGCGCTCGCGCACATCCACCGCTACTTCCGACAGCCCCAGACCGAAGGCGGCGCGGCACGCTCCTCGCGGCCGCGGGGTCCCGCCCTGCCCGCCTGACTTGGCGGTCGGTTCTCAGGCGCGCGGAGGGTCCTCGGCCCGCGCGAACACCAGCCGGCCGGTGGTGCGATCCAGCCAGCACTGGGTGCTGTGCTCGGAGAAGCGCGCCGGCATGTCCAGCGCCTTCCAGCGCACGAAGCGGTCCTGCGCGACGAGCAGGTCGAGACGTCCGAGCCCCGGCTGGGGGCCCCTGAACACGGAAGCGGTGTCGCTCATGGTCGGTCTCCGGAAGTTGTCGTTGTTCCCGGAGTGTGCCGGCGGGACGTTGCGGCCATGAGCCCGCGACACCGACGCCACCGGGCACGATACGGCCACCGCACGGCCCACGGGCCGCAGCGACGGTGGTCCATTCGGCACACCGGCGCGCCCGCGATCCACCTCGATCCTCCACGCGCCGGACACGGTGGCAATCGCAAGCGCCTCCCGGATCAGACGAGTTCGACGGGCTGCCCGACCCGCAATCCGAGCATCTTCGCCGCGTTGTCGCCGGGCATCGCCACCTCCACGAGCCCGATGCTGTTCACATACCAGAAGCCCTGGCCGGCAGGCGCCTCCGCGAACACCCGTGCGTGCGCGAACTCCATGCGCCGGATGCGAAGCCGGCGGTCGGTGGGCAGCCCGGCGCCGCGCATTCCGGTGTAGGCGTTGCCGTAGTGGTCGACGTAGATGATCCGCGCGAGGTCGTCCGCGGGCAGCAGCACCTCGGGCGCGCCGATCTGCTTCACGGTCTCGTTGGGGAACTCCCCCGTGGCCACCGCTGCGGCCACCGGCGCGAACACGTCGCGGCCGTGGAAGGTGGGCGCCGCGTCGTCGGGCCACTTGGCGATGCGCCACGCCACCTTGAGCGAGCCGCGCGCCCAGATCACCGACAGCAGGCCGTTGTCGGGCCCGATGTAGGTGCGTCCATCCACGCGTGCCACGATTCCGCCGCGGGCCGTGCCCACGCCCGGATCCACCACCGCCAGGAACACGTGCCCGCGGTGCTGGCGCTGCGCCAGCGCCGCCAGCAGGTGGGCCGATGACTCCACGTCGAAGCACGGCGCCTCGTGCAGCAGGTGGATGATGCGCACGCCCGGGGCGTAGCGGTCGACCACGGCCTCGACCTGCCCCACGTAGAGGTCCGCGGCGCCGAAGTCGGTGAACAGGAACAGGGCCATTCAGGTTGCCTCGGACAGCGGGACGACGTGGCTCAGAACAGGCCGTCCTTCGCCAGGGCGGTGGCCAGGTCGGTGGCTGCCTTCGCCGCATCGTCCGCAAGGCGGCCGGAAGGCACGATCTCCGAGGCCGCCGACCAGGCCATCTTCCCGCCGGCGGCGCGATAGAGCTGGGTCTCGAGCACCACCACGTCGTACTGGTACACGGTGGGTGGCTCGTAGTAGCCCGCCCACATCTGCGGATACCAGCCGTACAGGCTCGCCGACATGGGCACGCGCGCCGGCGTGACCGGGGCGGGGCTCTGGGAGACCTGCGTGCGGGTCTCGCGCTTGACCAGCCGCGTCACCACCATCGCGTCGGCGCCGCTGGACTTCACCAGCGCCTCGAGCGGCTCGCGCGACTCGGGCCCCAGGTCGGGCAGCAGGGTGTAGCTGGCCACGGCGTCGGCGCCCTTCCCGGACAGCGCCTTCACGAAGGCGTCCTCGAATGTGCGCCGCGTGGTTGCCTGGGCGCTCACGCCGATGACCAGCAGCTTGCGCACGGCGCCACCCGCGTCGGCCGGATCGCGCCAGGTGCTCTTCACGGTGGCACCGGCGCAGGCCGTCAGCAGCAGGACGAGGGACACCGCGCACCCGCGGGACGCGATCATGCGGATTCCCCGGGGCGCGGGGCAGGCGGCTCGGCATCGCGCCGCGCGGGCGGTTCGTACCAGCGTTCCGGCGGCACGATCTTGGGCACTTCCGGATCCTCGAAGTACTGCGGCGACATGATCTGCACCCCATTCTCGTTGAAGACGTCCTGGATCTCGCCGTGAAGCAGGCTCATGGCCTCGGCGCGCAGGCGCGGTGCCTCGGGCCCCGCGTAGGCCACCAGCTTGTACTCCACGTAGAAGTCGGACAGCGCGGTCTGCACCACGTAGGGCGCGGGCGTCTCGAGGATGCCGCGGGTGCGCCGCGCCGCCTCGAGCAGCAGCGCGTGCACCTGGCGCCAGGGCGTGTCGTAGCCGATGGTGACGGCGGTATGGAGGATGAAGCCCGGGCCGCCCACCACGCGGGAGAAGTTGCGGGTGGTGTTGGACAGCACCCAGGCGTTGGGCAGCACGATCTCCTCGCCCAGCCCGGAGCGCAGCCGGGTGGCGAACATGCCCAGTTCGGTCACGGTGCCTTCCGTGTCGCCGATGCGCACGAACTCGCCCGAGCGCACGGTGCGCGAGTACATCAGGATCAGGCCGCTGGCGGCCTGGCCCACCAGGCCCGAGGCGCCGATGGACACCATCAGGCCCACCAGCACCGACAGCCCCTTGAAGGCCTCGGTCTGGGCGCCCGGCAGGTAGGGGTAGGCCATGGCGAGCGCGAACAGCCACACCACCAGCGTCGCCACGCGGCGCGTCGGGCGGGCGATCTCGGCGTCCAGCCAGCCGACGGAGATCTCGCCGGTGGCGACACGCTCGAAGAAGGCCCCCACCACCGCGACGAACCAGCGGGCCACCACGATGATCACCACCACGGTCACCAGACCCGGCACGGCGCCGATCATGGCCAGTCCCGTGTCCCGGAGCACGCCCAGCAGGTGGGCGCTGAGCTGCAGCCCCCAGGGATGCGTCCACGCGAAGCGGCTCAGCACGAAGGTGAGCCAGAGGTAGGTGGCGAACAGCGCCAGCACCCAGGCCACCAGCGACACGATGCGCGCGACGGCCGGGCGAACGTAGGCGCCGCGCAGGGCCGTGACGCCCGAGACCTTGAGCCGCTCGGCCTGCGCGGCGGCCGCCACCGACAGCCGCAGGGCGACGCGCCGGTTGGACTTCGCCAGCAGGCGCAGCAGCAGCACCCACACGGCGGTGGCCACGGCCGACAGGCCCAGCGCGCGCGCCAGCGCCATCGGGCTGGAGGACTCGCGGACCGCCGTGACCGCCTCCTGCAGGCGGGCGCGCACGGCCTCGGCCGCGTCCTCTGGGCTCTGGCCGATGGTGCCATCGGCGTCGCCGTTGAGCAGGATGAAGGCGACCTTGCCGTCGATCTCGAGGAAGCGACCCTCGGGCACGTTGCGCAGCTTCACCTCCCCCGGTCCGCGCGCCTGGAGGGCCGCCTCGATGCGCACGCGCGCACCGAACACCCGCTCCGCGGGCGAGTAGCCGAACGCCGGCACGCGCAGGGTGGCGATGGTGCGGTTGAAGAACACCAGGGTCGCGGGCTCGACCGGCGTTGCCTCGGCGCCGTGCGCGATGGCGGGAGCCAGCAGGGCTGCCAGCAGGACCAGGAATCGCCGCACGTTCATCCGCGCCCCCGGTACGGCGCCACGCCCGTGTCGGGCACCCAGGCCCCGGCAGGGGGCTTGCCGGTCTGCCAGAACACGTCGATGGGCATGCCGCCGCGCGGATACCAGTAGCCTCCCAGCCGCAGCCAGCGCGGCGCGAGCAGCTTCACCAGCCGCTCCGCGATCTGCACGGCGCAGGCCTCGTGGAAGGCGCCCACGTCGCGGAAGCTGCCCAGGTAGAGCTTCAGGGACTTGCTCTCCACCAGCCAGCGACCCGGGACGTAGTCGATGACCAGGTGCGCGAAGTCGGGCTGCCCCGTCACGGGGCACAGGGAGGTGAACTCCGGTGCCGTGAAGCGCACCACGTAGGCATGAGCGGAGCGCGGCGCCGGGATGCGCTCGAGTTCCGCCGTGTCGGGCGAGGCCGGCGTCGAAACGGAGCGGCCGAGTTGCTTGAGCGCGGGGCTGGAGCGGCGGGCGGGCATGTTGCCGGAATGAAGGGCGGGCACGAAACGGGTCTGGCGCGATTGTGCCTGCACCGTCGGCCCATGTCTCGACCCGGTGCTCGCCGCCGTCCCGCTCAGGCTGGCGGGGTTGGTTGGGCGGTGTGCTTCACCAGGCGCCCGCCCGCCACCACCAGCCGCACCGCCCGGTCGTCTCCAAGGGTCATGAATGCGCCGAGCAGGTCCTCCGGTCCGCCGGCCCGTTGCGCGCGCAGCGCGAGCAGCGCCGTGGCCGCGGGGTCGAGAACCACGATGTCCGCGTCCAGTCCGGCCGCGAGATTGCCCGTGCGCCCGCCCAGGCCCAGCGCACGGGCGGCGCCGGCCGTGGCCAGCCAGAGCAGGTGCGCGGGGCCGGGCAGCGCGCCGCGCAGCCGGGCCACCTGGTAGGCCGCACCCATGGTCGCCAGCATCGACAGCGTGGTGCCCGCGCCCACGTCGCTGGCGAGCCCCACCTCGATGCCCGCCGCCCGCGCGGCCACGGCATCGAAGAGCCCGCTGCCCAGGAACAGGTTGGAGGTGGGGCAATGGGCCAGCGCCGTGCCGCTCCCGGCGAGCCGCGCGCGTTCCCGGGGCGACAGGTGGATGCCGTGACCCAGCACGGCGCGCGGACCGAGCAGCCCGAAGCGGTCGAAGGCGTCCACGTAGTCGCGCGACCCGGGAAACAGCCTGGCGACGAGCGCGAGTTCCTCCGGATCCTCGGACAGGTGCGACTGCAGCCAGGTGCCGGGGTAGGCCTTCCACAGCGCGGCGGCGGCCTCGAGCTGGGCCGGCGAACTGGTGCCGAGGAAGCGCACGGTCACGGCGCAGCCGAAGCGCTCGCGTCCGTGCCACCGGGCGATGAGCGCGGCCATGTCCTCGCATCCGCTGCGCGCATCGTCGGTGAGCCCATCGGGTGCGTTGCAGTCCATGAGGCACTTGCCCGCGATGAGCTGAAGCCCCGTGCCGGCGGCAGCCTCGAACAGCGCATCCACGGAATGCGGATGCACGCTGCAGAACACCGCCGCGCTGGTGGTGCCGTTGCGGACCAGTTCCGCCACGAAGCGCCGTGCGAGCGCGCGCGCCACGGCCGGATCGGCGAGTTCGCGCTCGGCGGGAAAGGTGTGGTGCTCGAGCCATGGCAGCAGCGCATGGCCCATGGCCCCCGTCACGCCAAGCTGCGGATAGTGCACGTGGCAGTCCACGAGACCGGGCAGCATGAGGTTGCCGGGAAGCCTGATTTCCTCCACGCCGGCCGGCAGGGGCGTGCTCGCGGCGGGGCCGAAGGCCTCGATGCGCCCGTCGCGCACCACCAGTCGCGCATCGTCCTCATAGCCCAGCGCCTCCGACGGCAGGATGACGAAGGGATCGCCGCGCAGGAAGGCCGCCGCACAGCGCAGCGCGAATGCCGGCTGCCGCCCGGCGGCGCCGCCCGTCACCCGGCCCTCAGCGCCTGCGGCGGCGGCCGGGGCGCTCCGCCATGAGACGCGCACGGGCCGCGTCGAGCGCCTTCGCCTGTGCGGAATCCACCACCGGGTACTTCAGGCCCAGGCCTTCCATCAGGTCGGCGATGGCCAGCGACACCACCAGCCGCATGTACCACTTGTTGTCGGCCGGCACCACGAACCAGGGCGCGTGCGGCGCCGCGGTGGCGCGGATCGCCTCCTCGTAGGCCTGCATGTACTCGTCCCAGTACTCGCGCTCGCCCACGTCGGCGGCGGAGAACTTCCAGTTCTTCTCCGGACGGTCGAGCCGCTCCAGGAAGCGGCGGCGCTGCTCGGCCTTCGAGACGTGCAGGAAGAACTTGCGGATCGCCACGCCGTTGCGCGACAGGTAGCGCTCGTAGGCCGCGATGTCCTCGCAGCGCTGCTTCCAGATGTCCTTGCCGGCGAGCCCGTCGGGAAGCTTCTGGCCGGCGAGGATGCGCGGATGCACGCGCACCACCAGCACCTCCTCGTACCAGGAGCGGTTGAAGATGCCGATGCGGCCGCGCTCGGGCAGCGCCACCTGGTGGCGCCACAGGAAGTCGTGGTCGAGCTCGCCGCTGGAGGGGGCCTTGAAGGAGGTGACCTGGCAGCCCTGCGGGTTCACGCCCGACATCACCGCCTTGATGGTGCTGTCCTTGCCCGCCGCATCCATGGCCTGGAAGATCAGCAGCACGGCCCACTTGTCCTGGGCGTAGAGCTTGTCCTGTTCTTCTGCGAGCCACGCCACGCTGTCGGAGAGCAGCGCCGCCGCCTCGTCCTTGAGCTCGGACTCCAGGCCGTTGGTGTCGGCGGGGTCGAAGCGGTCGAGCCGGAAGCGCCGGCCATCCTCCACCCGGTAGGGCTTCACGAAGTTCGCGATGCGCTTGCGGGTGGTGGCGTCCAATGGCTTCTCCTCGGTCAGCGAAGCGCCGTGCCGGCCAGGCAGGCCGTCACGATCAGGGTGAGGCCGCCGCGCAGGCGGATGTACCAGCCGGGAAAGCGGAAGCGGCGCACCAGCGCCCGGTCCATGGAATAGTGGATCACGAACATCGCCGCCATGAGCACCAGTCCGGGCCGGAACTGCACGAGCATGGACAACCAGGCCACCAGCGAGGGGATGACGCTCCATCCCATGAGCAGGTCGCGGTCGGCAGGCTTCATGTCGGGATGGACCATGGCGAAGCCCCAGTGCACCGCGCCCACGAAGGACAGGATGCAGGCTGCGTAGGTGCGCAGCCAGTCCAGCGCCACGGGGCGGTACTCCGGCGCCACCACCCACACCGCGCCGGTCAGGACGATGAAGGGAATCAGGCCGCCGGCGCCGAGCCAGAGCGGTACGGGAGGAACGGGGGGATCGGGTTCGGGCAGGGCCATGGCGTCGCTTCGAGGTGGGACGCAGTATGCCAAAAGGCACGCCGCCCGCCCCGGGCTTCATCCGCCCAGCGCACCGGACACCTGCTTCCAGAACGCCGTGAAGGACGCGCACGGCCGGTCCGGGTCGGGGCAGATCCGCGGCACCGGCGAGAGCCGCACGCGGAGTGACGCGAGCGCCTCGCGATAGCCGGGATTGAGCGTCGCGCGCGCCGTGATCTCGCGCGCGCCGGCCAGCGCCGGCATCAGCTGTGCGAGATCACCGCACCACAGTCCGTCGCACTCGCGCCGCAGGGCCTCGAGCACGAAGCTCCAGCGCCGCGAGGACCACGGAAAGCGGGCGTGGAAGGGCAGGTGCAGCACGCCGAGCACCACCTCGGCATCCCCGGGCCGCCGCAGCGACCACGGGTGCATGAGGTGGACGCGGCGGCCGGCCAGCGCGGCGAGGTCCGGCACGGGACCAAGGCCGCCCGGTGGCACCGCGTGCAGTGCGGGCGCGGCGGCGGACGGCGGGCGCGACGGCTCCGGCCCCGCGTCACCGCCACGCCTGGCATGCTCCTCCAGCATCCCGTAGCTGCGATCGATGAAGGTCCCGGGACTCGCGAGCGCGGGGCCGTAGCGCGCCACGTTGGCGGCGTCGAACAGGTAGGGCTTGCTGCTGAAGGTCGCCGCGCACCACTGCCACGACAGGTGGTTGGAGGCGAGATCGCCGTCGAGCAGGTGCCCGAACATCCAGTCCGCGGCGGCGCGCCAGCGGACCTTGCGCACGTGCACGACGTAGGAGGCCAGCCAGAGGCGCTGGTGGTTGTGCAGCCAGCCCGTGTCGTGGAGCTGGCGCACCGAGGTGTCCACCACGGGCACGCCGGTGCAGCCGTGCAGCAGGTCCTGCGGCAGCGAGGGCGCGTAGCTCACCCCCGGCAGCGGCGCGCGCACGTCCTCGAGGATGCCCTCGCCCAGGTGGCGCCAGGCGTGGTGGAAGAACTCGCGCCAGCCGAACTCGCACACCAGCCGGTCCTGCGGGCCCAGCGCGTGACGCTCGCGCAGCCGCGCAAGCGCCTCGGGCAGGTCCAGCAGGCCATGCGTGATCCACGGCGACAGGCCCGTGACCGCACCGTCGAGGAAGTTGCGGCTGCGCGCGTACGCGCCGGGATCGACACGGTCGAGTCGCGCGAGCGCGGCTTCATGGCTGGCGCGCCAGGAGAAGTTCATGCCGCAGCGCGGGATATCGGAACGGGGGCGGGAGCCATACCCGGCGGTAGGCCCCCGCACCGCCGCGAAGTTCCATGCAGCGCGCGCGACACCCGCCGCGCGAACCACTAAACTGCTCCGGCGGCAGCGTGCATCGGCTGCCGCCCGACCCCATGACACGGCGATCCTTGCTCCTCGCCCTCGCCCTCTGCGCATCGATCCTGGCCGCCAGCGTGCTCTCCCGCCTTCCACCCCTGGCTGACCGGCCCGTCCCGCGAGCGCTCGCGGACACCGCCGGCACGCCCGCACGACGGGTGATCCCCCTGGCGGCGGTGCTGCTGCTGTGCGCGTGCGCAAGCCTGCCGTCGCTGTCCGGCCGCACCGCCAGCCGTGCCATCGTCGACGAGGACACGCCGCTGGGCCGCGCCATCGCCCCGCTCGCCACACGGGCGCCGGGCGCCAGCGGCGTGCGCGCCCTGCCGGACCCACTCGATGCCTTCGCGGCGCGCATGCTGCTGGCGAAGACCGCCGCACGCAGCCTCGACGTGCAGTACTACATCTGGCGCGGCGACAACACCGGCCTGGTGATGCTGGATGCGCTGCGCGAGGCCGCCGGGCGCGGCGTGCGCGTGCGCCTGCTGCTCGACGACAATGGCATCGCCGGCCTCGACGACGCGCTGGCCAGCCTCGACGCGCTCGACGGCTTGGAAGTCCGGCTGTTCAACCCGTTCGCGAACCGCCGCGTGCGCGCGCTGGGCTACGTCACGGATTTCTCCCGGGTGAACCGGCGCATGCACAACAAGTCGTTCACCGCCGACGGCGTGGCCACCATCGTGGGCGGTCGCAACGTGGGCGACGAGTACTTCGGCGCCGGCGAGGGCACGCTGTTCCAGGACCTGGACGTACTGGCGGTGGGGCCGGTGGCGGCCGAGGTCTCGTCGGCCTTCGACCTCTACTGGAACAGCGAGTCGGCCTATCCCGTGGCGTCCCTCGCGCGCCCGCCGGACGCGAAATCCCGTGAACGCCTGGCGCAACGGTTCTCCGATGCGCGTCGTTCGCCGCGCGCGGCAGCCTATGGCGAGGCGCTGTCCCGCTCGCCGCTGGTGCGCGAGCTCGAGGATCGGGAACTGGACCTGGAGTGGGTGCCGGTGCGCCTGTTCACCGACGATCCTGCCAAGACCCTCGGCAAGGCCGGCAAGGCCGACCTGCTGGTGGAGCGGCTGCGCGCGGTGGTGGGCACGGCCCGGCGCGAGACCGACCTGGTCTCGCCCTACTTCGTGCCGGGCGAACAGGGCACGCGCGCGCTGGTGGAACTGGTGCGCAGCGGCGTGCGGGTGCGCATCCTCACCAACTCCCTGTCCGCCACCGACGTGACCGCCGTGCACGCCGGATACGCGAAGCGGCGCGAGGCGCTGGTGCGCGGCGGGGTGCGACTGTACGAACTCCGGCGAGACATCCTCTCTCCGGGAGATCCGTCGGATGGCTCCGGCCGGCGGCTGTTTGGCGGCAGTTCGGCGGCCAGCCTGCACGCCAAGACCTTCGCCGTCGACCGCGAGCGCGTGTTCGTGGGGTCGTTCAATTTCGACCCGCGCTCGGTTTCGCTGAACACGGAACTCGGGGTGGTGATCGAGAGCCCGCGCCTGGCCGCGGCGCTGTCCGACGGGCTCGACACCCGCCTCGACGCGGTGGCCTACGAAGTGGTGCCTGCACAGGGGCCCAGCGGCGTCGAATGGATCGAGCGCAACGGCGGGCGCGAGACGCGGCTCACCCGGGAGCCCGAGACCGGCGTGTTCCGGCGCCTGGGCATCGGCCTGATGTCCGTGCTGCCCATCGAGTGGCTGCTCTGAGCCGGGCCCGTCAGTCGGAACCGGGCGAACCCACCTTGCGATTCTCCTCGATGCTGCGGCCGTTGCCGAGCACGCCGTTGTCGTAGGTAGGCTGGTTGCCGGGCCCGGGTTTGCCCTGCATGGCACCGCAGCCGGCGAGAAGCAGGGACGCGGCGAGCACCGCCAGCCTCGTCATCGTGGAAACGATCTTCATGGCCACCTCCGAATCGGTTACTGCCAGTCGGACAGGGACACGCCCACCCCCACCGTGTTCTGGCGCCAGTTGTAGTCGATCAGGGACTCGCCGTAGCCGCTGAACAGCTGTACGTAACCCTTGAGGTTGCGGTACAGAGGGAAGCGCCAGTCCAGTTGCCCGGCCCCCTTGCCCGTCCGCAGATTACCCCGGGCGAGCAGCGCGAAGGAGTGCTCGCTGCCCTCCGGCTGCCAGTAGGCGAGCAGATCGCCGTGGCCCGTGTAGTCGATGATGTCGGGATTGTTGTCCGTGCCGGCACGCTCCGGGATGCGCCACCAGGGCCTCGCCAGCAGCGAGAAGCCGCCGCGCTCCACGCCGAACTGGGCGTAGAGCCGGTTCCAGCTGCGCGACAGCGAGCCGCCCTGGCCGTTGCTCTGGTGCACGAAGCCGAAGTTCACCATCCGCAACCGCCAGCCCGCCATGGTCATGTCGGTGCGCAGGGTGGCGATGGCCTCGGGCTCGTAGTTGGTCTCTCGAAACGGCGCCGAGGGTGCGTAGATCTGCCAGTGGGACTGCTGGGTATAGGCCACCCACAGGTCGAGGCGGTCGTTGAACAGGCCCTGTGCGAGCTTGGACTTGAGCGAGAGCTGGAACTTCGCCTCGGTGTTGCTCCATTCGTCCACGCCGCCGCTGCGCGACAGGATCGAGGAGAACGGCTCCTGGTTAGGGTCGTCGCTCCAGCGGGCGAACAGGAAGTAGTTGGGCTTGTGGGTGCGCAGGCGCAGCACGCCGAAGCGGGAGTCCTCGTCCAGCTCCCATTTGAAGCCCAGGCCGGAACCGGAGCGGGCCGGGCGCTCGCCGCCGACGAAGTCGCCTGCCACGCTGCCCTGGCGCGCGGGCGGCTGCTCCGGCAGCGGCGGGGGTGGCGCCTGTCGCGCGGCCGCCGGGGCTGGCCGTCCGGCGATGCCGTCGTAGCAGGCCAGGCGCTGCGCGTCCGATGCGATGTCGCGGCATTCCTCGATGGTCGAGGCGGCGCCTGCCGCACCGGCCGCCGCAACCAGCCACACGCCGAGCACGATGCCTCGACCGGCAGGTGCCTCAGGGGACAAGCTGGACGCGGCCGTCCACGACCTTCACCCGGTCGCCCATCCGCAGGTCGGAGGCATCCGGCTCGTCCACCCGGATGTAGCTGCCATCCGTGAGCCGCACGATCACCTCGTAGTACACGGTGCGCAGCTGATCGAGCATGAGGTCGCTGCCGCGCGCGCCCACCGCCGAGCCGGCCTTGCCGGCACCCCAGGTGGAGGAGATGCTCGGCCCCACCAGCGCGGGCGAGGCCTGGCCGGTGACGTAGGCGAGGTTGTTGCGCGGGTCCGCCGCGGTGTCCGCGCGCGGAACGGGCCGTTCGCCGCTCACTTCGCGGATGGAGCGGATCACGCCGCAGGTCTCGCAGGCGGCGTGCGCAGGCGCCACCTCGTTCTGGGCAGCGGCCGGCAGCGCGGCGAGCGCCAGCAGGCCGGCAGCGAGGGCCGCCCGCCTCATTCGGGAATCCGCTGCAGGAAGTACAGCGCGGAGAGCAGCACGCTGGGCTTGCCCAGCGGGCCGAGCCAGCGGTCGTACACCTCGAGGATGCGGCCGCTGCGATACAGCGCCGCGAGCTCGCGGTTCACCGCCAGGCGGAAGGCGGGATCGCCGGGCCGCAGGGCGAGCGCGTATGGCTCCATGGAGAAGTCCTCGTCCACGATGCGATAGATGCCCGAGCGTGGCGCGTTGAGGGCGAGGCCGAGGAGCTTGACGCGGTCGGAGGCGAAGCCCTGGGCCTCGCCCGACGCCAGCAGCGCGATGCCCTCCTCCGCGGTGGCGACGGCGCGCACCTCGGCCAGCAGCCCGCGCAGCTTCAGCGCGTCCACCAGCGAGCGCTCGGTGGTGGTGCCCTTGACCACGGCGATGCGCTTGCCGGCGAAATCGGCCAGGGAGAACAGGTCGGTCTCGTTGGCCACCAGGATGGAGCCGCCGTCCACGAAGGTCATGAGGCTGAAGTCCACCTGGGACTGGCGGCCCAGCGTCCAGGTGGTGGTGCCGCACTCCATGTCCACGCGGCCCTTGGCGAGCGCGTCGAAGCGGTCGGCCAGGGTGAGCAGCTTCCATTCCACCTTGATGGGCTTGCCGAGCTGGCGGCCGATGCCCTCGGCGATGCGCGCGCACAGGTCGACGGAATAGCCTTCCGGGGTGCCGTCGCCGCGCCGGCCCGAGAAGGGCAGCGCATTCTCGTAGAAGCCCAGGCGGATGGTGCCGAAGCGGCGCACCTGGTCGAGCACGTTCTCGTGGGCCATCGCCACGGACGAGGCGAGGCAGAGCAGGAGCAGCGCAAGGGTGCCGGACAGGTTTCGGGTTCTCATCGGGGTTCCGCGGAGGGGCTGGAAAGGATGGGAATGTTAGCAGCCGGCGGGCGTCGACCGCGCCTCAGTACATGAGTTGCACGCGGCCCTGGATGATCTGCAGCCGGCCGGGCGTGGCGCCGCCTTCCACGTTGGCGTAGCCGTAGTTCATCTGCCAGCGCAGGTAGCGGTTCCACCACCAGTTCAGGCCGAGGGTGCTCTCGAGGATCCGGCCCCCCTCCACCGGACCGCTGGTGAGGTCGAGGTAGGACAGGCGCGCCGCCACCTGCCACGCGCCCCACGTGCCGGCCTTGGCGGAGAACTCGCGGTTGGGAATGATCCGCTCGGGGATGCCAACGGCCTTGTTGTAGGCCGCCTCCTCGCCGGTGAGCATCAAGGCCGCCGAGACGTAGGCTCCGCCGAACACGTAGGCCCGATCCGTGCCCTCCGCCCGGTTGACCATCGCCTCGCCCTGGAGCGTGAACGGCCCCTGCATGTACACCGCCTCGCCGCCCGCGAAGGCGGCGCCGCGCGAGTCGAGGTTGCGGGTGTCGACCAGGAAGGGCGCGAGGAAGCTCTCGGGGCGCGCGCGATAGCGCACTTCCGACTCCGCGGCGAGGGTGAGGGCGCCGCTCACGCCCAGGTGCAGCAGGCGCCGTCCGCCCTTGCCGCCCTCCTCGAGCAGCGGCAGCGCGGTGAAGCGCGCCGTGGGACGCACCAGCGACTGCGTCTGGTCACCGAAGCTCAGGCCGGGATCGGCGCCCACGGAGTAGAGGCCCAGTGTCATGGACGAACGTCCGCCGCGCAGCATCCGGTCGACCTGCACGCCCATGCGGTTGCCGGGTGCGAAGGCGAGCACCGGCAGCCCCGGCTCCATGAAGGTGTTGCCGCCGAACGGGGCCACGTTCTCGAGCGTCTGCTGGACCGTCAGGTAACCGAAGCTCACGTTGCTCACCCAGGGCACCTCGCGCCAGCGCACGTTGGCCTGGTGGAGGTAGAACTCGCCGTCGATCACGCCGAGCTGCAGCGCATAGGACGTGGTGGGGCTCCAGTCGCCGGTGGTGTAGAAGCGCAGCGTGCGCAGCGCGGCATCCGACCCGATGGGGGCGAGCCCGTTGCCGGTCTCGAAGCCGGCGACGTCGCCCGAGGCGCGCACGCCGATGCGGCCCGTGACCCGCACCTCCTCCTTCACCACGGCTTCGCCGTCGGACCACGGCACGGGAATCACCACCGGCTGCACGATCTGGTAGCGCAGGCCCTGGTCGACCCACAGCCGCAGCAGGTCGTCGCGCCGGGCCTGCACCGGAGCCACCACGGGCTCGGCCTTCTGCTCCGGCAACTCGGTGGCGGTGCGGTCGGGTTCCGGAGCCGGCTTGCCGTCGGCCTGCGCCGCGGCGACCGTGGCGGCGGGCGGCGCGGACTCGACGTCCTTGAGCACCACGGTTCGCTCGATGGTCTTCACCCGTTCCCGGGGCACCTTCAGCTCGCCGAGCGCATCGGAGCGGAACACCAGCACCGTCCCCTCTTCCGAGACCACGGTACCCGAGAGCTTCTCGCCGGTGTCCAGCAGCAGCGTGTCGGCCGCGACCAGCGGCGCCCACAGCATGAGCAGCGCGGCCGCCGGCAGGCGGGGCGTCACGCGCACCGGCCCCATGTCCGAGATCACCGCACGAAGTTGTACTGCGCGGAAAGCATCAGCCTCACCACGTCGCCCTTCGAGCCGTCACGCGCCCGGTTGGTGCCGTACACCACCTCGGTGCCCACGTTGAGCGACCCGAACACGTTCCAGATCAGGTTGGCGGTGTAGTAGCCGCTGCGATCGAAGGCCGTGGCCGGCTGGAACGGCGAGTTCTCCGCGTTCACCAGGCCGGCCGAGACCGTGGACCGGAACCGCTCGTCCCAGAAGTGGGTGTAGCCGGCGAAGCCCGCCATCACGCCCAGGTTGTCGAACTGCCCCTGGGGCCCGAGCACGCCGTCGTTGCCTCCGAAGTAGCCCGGGTCGTTGATGTAGCGCTGGATGCCGCGGCCGGCGAGCGCGCTCCACACCAGGTAGTCGCGCCCCAGGCCGGTCTTCCAGCTGCCGGAGAACTGCGCACCGGTGCCCGTGTCGCTGCCCGCGCCGGTGACCCCGGAATCCCAGGCGAGCTGGCGGACGATGCCCGAGAGCTGCATGTGGCCCCAGCCCTGCTCCCAGCGCAGCTTGGCCGTGAGGTCGGGGAAGCGCTCGCGCGGCCCGCAGGTGGGCGTCCCGTTGCAGCTGATGTCGGTGCGCGGCGTCTCCACCGCGCCGGCCAGCGACAGACCCTCCCTGAGCGGCTGCGTGTAGCGCACCTGGGCGTTGAACAGAAAGGTGGCGGCATTGGGACCGTAGAACTCCAGCGTGTCCGGCCAGGAGTCGATGTCCATGAAGTTGGTGAAGGTGCGCCCCGCCGTCCAGCGGCCCACCTGGCCGTAGGCGTGGCGCAGCCGGAAGCCGTAGGGACCCTGCTTGAAGTTGGCCGCGTCGTCGCCGAAGAAGTCGTTCTCGAGGAAGATCTTCACCAGCCCGAGTTCGGTGCTGCGGCGGAACTCGAAGTTCAGGCGCGTGGCGCGCGCCGTCATGCCGAACTGCGGCCCGCGCTGGTTGTCAGGGGCGGTGGTGGGGATGGTGGCGGGCACGAACCAGTCGCGCGTGCCGATGGGGCCGGTGTCGTACATGGTGTCGAGCTTGACGAAGCCGCCGATGCGCAGCCCCGTCTCGGTGCCCGGCAGGGCGATGAAGCCCTTGCGCTCGGAGGCCACGTCCGCGCCGCCGGGGCGCGGATCGCCGTACTGGTCGTCGTTGTAGCGCTGCGGCGGCACGAATGCCGCGGCGGCCGGCGCAGGGG
>CAZXJW010000027.1:0-19533 GCA_964641005.1 uncultured Rhodocyclaceae bacterium | reverse complement strand
GACACCACCATCGCCCCGGACGTCCCCTGCATGAAATCCCCTTGCGAGGGGGTTCTCGCGGAGGGGGGGTTCTCGAAGCGCCCCTGCCGCAAATCCCCTTGCGAAGGTGTTTTCTCGAAATCCCCTTGCGAAGGTGTTTTCGGGGTGGCGGCGAAAACCCCTTGCGACCCGGATTGCGGGAGCGGGAGCAGCAACAGCGGCAGGACGAGCAGGTGGACACGCATGGGAGCGAAGCCTACCGGAAGGGGCGGCGGCTACAATGCCGGCCTTTCGGCCTCCGGATTCCCTCAACGCCGTGTCCTGGATCACCGGCATCGGCCTCACGGCCTTCGGCAAGCACCCCGGCCGCGGCACGCTCGACCTGATGAGCGAGGCCGCCACGGCCGCGCTCGCCGATGCGCGGCTCGAACGGCGCGAGGTGGATGGCCTTCTCACGGGCTACTCCACCACCTTCCCGCACCTGATGCTCGCCACGGTGTTCGCGGAGCACTTCGGCCTGAAGCCCTCGTACGCCCACGCCGTGCAGGTGGGCGGCGCCACGGGTTTCGCCATGATCATGCTGGCCCACCACCTGGTGGAGAGCGGCGCGGCGCGGCGGGTGCTGGTGGTGGCGGGCGAGAACCGCCTCACCGGCCAGACCCGCGACGCGGCGGTGCAGACGCTCGCGCAGGTCGGACATCCCGACTACGAGGTGCCCCTGGGCGCCACGATCCCTGCGTACTACGGCCTCGTGGCCTCGCGCTGGATCCACGAACGCACCGCCGCCGGCCTGGCGCCCGACGACCGCGCACGCCACGAGGCCGGCACGCGCCCCCCGGGGGACGACGCCCTGCACTGGCAGCGCGAACTCGCCGAACTCGCCGTGCTCATGCGCCGCCATGCCGCCCTGCACCCCGGCGCCCAGTTCCGCGACCCCATCACCGTGGACGAGGTGATGGCCTCGAAGCCCGTGGCCAGCCCGCTCAAGCTCCTGGACTGCTGCCCGGTGTCGGATGGCGGCGCGGCCTTCGTGGTGAGCCGCGAGCGCGGCGACGGCCACGCCGTGCGCATCGCCGGCACCGGCCAGGCCCACACCCACCAGCACATCAGCGCCGCCCCCAGCCTGGTGCGCTACGGCGCCGCGGAGTCCATGGCCCGCGCCTCGGCCGCCGCACGCTTCGCCCCGGGCGACTGCCAGTACGCCGCGATCTACGACAGCTTCACCATCACCCTGGCCATCCTGCTCGAGGAACTGGGCCTCGCGCCCGCGGGCCAGTCCGGGCGCTGCGCCCGCGAGGGCGAGTTCTCGCGCGGCGGGCGCCTGCCGCTCAACACCCACGGCGGCCTGCTCTCCTACGGCCACTGCGGCGTGGGCGGTGCCATGGCACACCTGGCGGAGGCCCACCTGCAGCTCACGGGCCGCGCCGGCGAGCGGCAGTGCGGATCGCCGGCCCGGGCCGTGGCCCACGGCGACGGCGGCGTGCTGTCCTCGCACGTGAGTCTGCTGCTGGAGCGGGAGGACTCGTGAGCGAACCCGTGAACGACTGGACCCGCGGCGCCGAGGGCATCGCCTTCCAGCGCTGCGACGCTTGCGCGCACGCGTGGACCTTTGCGCGCGACTTCTGCCCGGCCTGCGGCGCGCCGCAGCCGCGCACGCTGCAGGCCTCCGGCATGGGCACCGTGCACGCCGTGACCGAGGTCATGCGCGCGCCCAGCGAGGCGCTGCGGCCCTGGGCCCCCTACTGCATCGCACTGGTGGACGCCGACGAAGGTTTCCGCCTCATGGCCCACGTGGAGCGCGGCACGCGCATCGGCGAGCGGGTTCGGGTGCGCTTCCTCGATTTCGGCGGCCGGCCGATTCCGGTCTTCTTCAAGACGAACCCATGAAACACTCGCTGCGCGCCGCGCTCGATCCCGCCTCGGTGGTGGTGATCGGGGCCTCCGAGAACCCGGACAAGATCGGCGGCCGGCCGCTGTTCTACCTGGCCCGCCACGGCTTCCGCGGCAAGGTGTTCGCCGTGAACCCGAAGCGCACCGAGACCCAGGGCTTCCCCACGGTGCCCAGCCTCGCCGACCTGCCCGTCGCGCCCGAGGCCGCCATCGTGGTGGTGCCGGGCGCGGCCGCCGAGGAAGCGGTGGCGCAGTGCGCGCGCATGGGCGTGAAGGTGTGCGTGACCATGTCGTCGGGCTTCGGCGAGACCGGCACCGAGGAAGGACTGGCCGCGGAGGCGCGCATGGTGGCCTCGGCGCGCGCCGCGGGCATGCGCATGATCGGGCCCAACGCCCAGGGCGTTGCCAACTTCGGGACCGGCGCGGTGCTGAGCTTCTCGTCCATGTTCATCGAGGAACCGCCAATGGACGGCCCGGTGGGCGTGGTGAGCCAGAGCGGTGCCATGAGCGTGGTGCCCTACGGCATGCTGCGCAGCCGCGGCATCGGCGTGCGCTATGCCCACGCCACGGGCAACGACGCCGACGTGAACGTGGCCGAACTCGCCGCCGAGTGCGCCGCCGACCCCGACCTGCGGCTGCTGCTGCTGTATCTCGAGAGCATCCCCGACCCCGCGCCGCTGGCCGAGGCCGCACGCGTGGCACGTGCCCGCGGACTGCCCATCGTGGCGCTCAAGTCCGGCCGCACCGCCGCCGGCCAGCAGGCGGCGCGCTCGCACACCGGGGCGCTCGCCAACGAGGACCGGCTGGTGGACGCCTTCCTCGAGGACCTGGGCATCTGGCGCGCCGATGACCTGCGCGGCCTGGTGCAGGCCACCGAGCTCTATCTCAAGGGCTGGAAGCCGCGCGGCCGCCGCCTGGTGGCCATCAGCAATTCCGGCGCGGTGTGCGTGATGGCCGCCGACGCCGCCACCCGCCACGGCATGGCGATGGCACCGATCGCGCAGGACACGCGCGACGCCATGAAGGGCGTGCTGCCGGCCTTCGCCACGGTGACCAATCCCATCGACCTCACCGCGGCGCTGCTCACCAACAGCGCACTGTTCAGCCAGATCCTGCCCATCCTGGAGAAGGACCCGGCGGCCGACGCCTGCCTCATCGGCCTTCCCGTGGCGGGCGCGGCCTACGACGTGGAGGCCTTCGCCCGCGACACGGCTGCCTTCGCCCAGGCAACCGGCATGCCTACCGTGGCGGCGATCCCCCAGCAGCCGATCGCCGCGCCGTTTCGCAAGCGCGGCGTGCCTGTGTTCGAGACCGAGGCCGAGGCCGTGGCCGCGCTGGCCCAGCTCTGCGGGCACCACGAGCGCATGGCGAGCGCCCGAGACGTCGCACCCGCCCGACCCGCGGCGCTGCGCTCGGCGCGCATGCTCAACGAAGCCGACAGCCTCGACCTGCTGGCCGTGGCCGGCATCGCGGTGGTGAAGCATCGCCTGTGCACCAGCGCCGACGAGGCCGCAACCGCGCTGCGCGAATTCGGCGGCCCCGTGGCCGTGAAGGGCTGCTCGCGCGACGTCGCGCACAAGTCCGAACTGGGCCTGGTGCGCCTGGGCGTGGCCGACGAGGCTGGCGTCCGCCAGGCCTTCGCCGCCCTGCGCGACATCCTGGCGCGCCACGGCCACGCCTTCGACGGCGTGCTGGTGGCGTCCATGGCGAAGGGCCGGCGCGAACTGCTGCTGGGCGCCCACGTGGACGCGCAGTTCGGCCCGGTGGTGGTGGTGGGCGACGGCGGCAAGTACGTCGAGGCCATGCCGGACACCGCGGTACTGCTGCCGCCCTTCCGGCGCGAGGACGTGGTCCGGGCTCTGCGGCGCCTGCGCATCGCACCCCTGCTGTCGGGCGTGCGCGGCGAGCCGCCAATGGCGGTGGAAGCGTTCGCGGACGCGGCGGTGGCGGTGGGCCAGCTCATGCTGGAACACGTTCCGCGCATCACCAGCCTGGACGTGAACCCCGTCCTGGTGGGCGACGCAGGCCGCGGCTGCGTGGCGCTGGATGCGGTGGTGTTCGTGGAGGCAACAGCGGCGTGAAGGTGCTGCAGGCGGGCGGGCTGTTCTTCCTGACCGCCATCGCGGAGATCGTGGGCTGCTACCTGCCGTGGCTGTGGCTGAAGGGCAAGGCCGGTGCGTGGGTGCTGCTGCCTGCGGCAGCGAGCCTGGCGATGTTCGTGTGGCTGCTCACGCTGCATCCCGTCGCGGCGGGGAGGGTGTACGCGGCGTATGGCGGCGTGTACGTGTCCACGGCGCTGCTGTGGCTGTGGGCGGTGGACGGGGTAAGGCCGACCGCGTGGGACGTGGCCGGCGTGGCGGTGGCGCTGGCCGGCATGGCCATCATCCTCGCGGCCCCGCGTGGCTGAAGCCCCGAAAACCCCTCGCGAAGGGGTTTACCCAGGAAGGACTGGACGAAGCGTATGCGCGGGACCATGCCGCCGCGTGGAAGGCGCGAGCGAACGCGTGATCATGGCCCCTGCACACCGGGGCGCCTTCGGAGGCGGAGTTCTCGGATCGACCCGGCACCGGCCCCACTGAACCAGGGGGGGCGACGATCGGCTCAAGCGGCCGGTCCGTCGTCCTGCCTGGAGAGGTGCGCCAACGAGCCGCCGTGCCGTTCCCAGTTGCGCCCGTCGAAGGGTTCCACGGTGACGGTGCCGATGGTGCCCTCATCCAGGCAGCGCAGGTTCACGCTGAAGCCGTCCGGATTGGAGCGTGGCACGTAGAACGACTTCACACCGCACATCTTGCAGAACAGGTGCTTGGCGACGCCGGTGCCGAAACTGTAGGTGGTGAGCGATTCGCGTCCCGACAGCAGCCGGAAGCGCGCAGCGGGCACGATCAGGTGGAGGTAGCCCGTGCGGCTGCACATGGAGCAGTTGCAGTCCTGCACCACCACGTCCGCCGGTGCGTCCACCTCGAAGCGTACGGCGCCGCAGTGGCAACCGCCGGCGTGGGTGCGGATCGCGTCGGTTCTCCCGTCCACCGGTTCGTGGAGCCGGTCCGAAAGGGGCTGCGATGGCTGCCGCGTCGATCGCGCCACCACGGACCGGGCCTCAGTTGTCGTCGCTGCCGATGGCCCGGTAGGCCAGGGCGCCGAGGATCGCACCGGCGATGGGAGCCACCCAGAACAGCCAGAGCTGGCCGACCGCCCAGTCGCCGACGAACACCGCGACACCGGTACTGCGCGCCGGATTCACGGACGTGTTGGTGACCGGGATGCTGATGAGGTGGATCAGCGTGAGCGCCAGTCCGATGGCGATGGGCGCGAACCCCTGCGGCGCGCGCCTGTCCGTGGCACCCAGGATGATCACGAGGAAGAACATGGTCATGACGACCTCCGTGACCAGCGCCGCAGCGAACGAGTAGCCGCCGGGCGAGTGCGCACCGTAGCCGTTCGAGGCGAATCCCTTCGAGACGTCGAAGCCGGGAGCGCCGCTCGCGATGACGTACAGCACGGCGCCTGCGGCAATGGCACCCAGGACCTGGGCCACGATGTAGGGCGGCAGCTTGGCCGCCGGAAACCGGCCGCCCATCCACAGGCCGATGGACACCGCGGGATTCAGGTGACAGCCCGAGATGTGCCCGATGGCGAAGGCCATGGTCAGGACCGTGAGGCCGAACGCCAGCGACACGCCGTGCAGGCCGATGCCGACTTCCGGAAAGGCCGCGGCAATGACCGCACTCCCGCAGCCCCCCAGGACGAGCCAGAAGGTTCCCAGGAACTCAGCAGCGTATGGTTTCATCCTCATCTCCTGTATCGAAGTTCCGCAGCGCAGCCTCGGTGACACCCGGATCAGCCCGGGTCCGGCACAGCCTTGTCCTTCAGCCGCCGCGCGTGGGCGACGAGCACCATCACCGCCGTCGAGCCGAGCCGGGTGCGCACGCTGTCGGCCCGGCTGGTCAGGACGATTGGCACGCGCGTGCCGAGAACGATGCCGGCGCTGTCCGCGCCGGCGAAGTACTGCAGCTGCTTCGCGACCATGTTACCCGCCTCCAGGTCGGGCACCAGCAGGATGTCGGCCTTGCCGGCCACCGGCGAGGCGATCCTCTTCGTGCGCGCCGCCTCCTCGCTGATGGCGTTGTCGAAGGCGAGCGGGCCGTCGAGGATGCCGCCGGTGATCTGGCCGCGCTCGGCCATCTTGCACAGCGCTGCCGCGTCGAGGGTGGACTGCACCTTGGGATTGACGGTCTCCATGGCCGAGAGGATGGCGACCCTCGGCTGCCCGATGCCCAGCACGTGCGCCAGGTCGATGGCGTTCTGCACGATGTCGACCTTGTCCTCGAGCGTCGGGTAGATGTTGATCGCCGCATCCGTCACGAACAGCGGGCGCGGATAGGCCGGGACATCGAGCACGAACACGTGGCTGACGCGTCGCGCGGTGCGGATGCCGGTCGCGCCCGACACCGCCGCCGCCATGAGTTCGTCGGTGTGCAGGCTGCCCTTCATCAACGCGCCCACCTCGCCAGCGCGCGCCATGGCCACGGCCCGTTCGGCCGCCGCGTGGCTGTGTTCGGTCGCGATGATGGTGTACGGGGCGAGGTCCACGCCCTCGGCCCGTGCGACGGCGCGGATCTTCGCTTCGGGGCCCACCAGCACGGGCCTGATCAGGCCGCGCCGGCCCGCTTCGATCGCCCCCAGCAGCGAGTCGCGATCGCAGGGGTGGACCACCGCCGTGATCACCGGATCCAGACCCTGGACCGCGCGCAGCAGCTTCGCGAACGCGTCGTTGCGCCGCAGGACCAGCTGCGGGGTTGCCACGTCGGAATACTCCATGCGCCGGGCCGGCGCCTGGACCCGCACCGTGCCGGACACGAGAACCTCGTCACCGGCGCGCACCTGGCAATCGAAGACGATCTCCCCGGCCTCCGGACGCTTCTCGCGCGCGGTGACGGTGGCCGTGACCTCGTCGCCCACCGTCACGCTGCCGGAGAAGCACAGGTCCTGGGCGACCACGGTGGTGCCGGGCCCCGGGAGCTGTCGCGCCAGCAGGCCCGAGAGCAAGGCCTCGGTGCCCACGGCCCTGGCGAAGGGGCCCTCCCCGTGCGGGCCCTGTTCGTGGGAGGCGATGTGGAAGGCGTCCACGTCACCCGACACCAGGGCGAGCGCCTCGACTTCGTCCAGGGAGAGGCGGCGCGTCACGCTTGCCGAGGCGCCGACGGCGATCTCGTCGAAGGTCTGGTTGGTGAAGGAAGTCATGGCTCCGGGGATCGGGCCGGCGGCGTGGCGGGCTGCCGACGTCCGAAGGCGGTGAAGGTTGCAACGAGCCTAGCACGGGGATGCGGCGCTTCCGCAACCGCGCCGGCGGCCCGTGTTCCGCGGCGCCGCACCGACCGCAACGGAGCCCGGCCCGGGATCACCCCTCCAGACGCCGCCGGGCATGCGCGGCGATCGTCAGTTCCTCGTTGGTGGGAATGATCCAGGCCGACACGCGCGAACCCGTCGCGCTGATGCGGGGGCCGCCGTGGAGGTTGGCGTGCGCGTCGAGTTCGACGCCCAGCCAGCACGCGTCCTCGCAGACCCGTGCGCGGATCGGCGCCGCGTTCTCGCCGATGCCCGCGGTGAACACCAGGGCGTCGAGGCCGCCGAGCGAGGCGGCCATGGATCCCAGCTCGCGCCGGATGCGGTAGACGTACAGGTCGATGGCGAGGGCCGCACGTGGATCGGCGGAGGCCAGCAGGGTGGCCATGTCGCCCGAGATCCCCGAGACGCCCAGCAGCCCGGACTGCTGGTAGACGAGCTTCTCGATTGCGCGCGCGTCCATGCCGCGCTCGTCCATGAGGTAGAGCAGCACGCCGGGGTCGAGGGCGCCACAGCGCGTTCCCATGGGCAGCCCGTCCACGGCGGTGAAGCCCATCGTGCTGGCGACGCTGCGGCCGCCCTGAAGCGCGCACAGGCTCGCGCCATTGCCCAGGTGCAGGACCACCGTCCTGCCGGCAGCCGCAGCCGCGTCGTGGGCCGGCAGAGTGGCCGCGATGTACTCGTAGGACAGCCCGTGGAAGCCGTAGCGCTGCACGCCCGCGTCGTGCAGTTCGGCGGGAATGGCGAAGCGCTGCGCGATCGGCGGGTTGGTCCGGTGGAAGGAGGTGTCGAAGCAGGCCACCTGCGGAAGGTCGGGCGAGCGCTCGAGGAGCATCCGGATGGGCGCGAGGTTGTGGGCCTGGTGCAGGGGCGCGAGCGGCACGAACCTCGCGAGTCGCTCCACCACGCCGGCATCCACCCGCACCGGGCCGGTGAACTCGCGTCCGCCATGCACCACGCGGTGGCCGACCCCGACCAGGCGGAGGGACGACAGTTCGCCGCGCAGGGTCTCCTCCAGGTGATCGACGGCGCGCTCGTGCCCGAGCTGCACGCCCTCGCCCCAGGACTTCTCCGCCACGACCTGGCCGGCACGATCCTTCGCGACGAAGTGCGGGGCCGTGAAGATCCGTTCAACCTGGCCGCGAAGATCGAGCTCCAGCGCATCGCCGCGCAGCACGAACAGCGAGAACTTGATCGACGAGGAGCCGGAGTTCAGTACGAGGATGGCGTCCACGGGGCGCTCGCTGGCGTGCATGTCCGGGATGTGCCTCGGAACGCGCGGGACGGCTCGCACCCCGCGGCGTACCTGGAGGGCGGCGGTTGCCGCGCGGGCCGCTGCCGGCTCACGCGATCGCCATGGAGGGGTCGCACCTGAGCTCCGAGCGAACGGAGTTGGCGACGAAGGCTTCCTCGGGGTCCACGGCCGCCGGATCGGACAGGGGCGCACGGACCACGTTCGGTGACGACGAACCCGGCACCTCCACGCCGCCGTCGAACAGCATGCGGTGGCGGCGGCTGCAAAGGCTGTCGGTGAAGGGCTGGTCGCCGCGGGTCCAGACGATGGTGGCAGTGTATTCGTGCATGGGCTCACTGCATCGAATGCAGGCCGATCATGTTGCCTTCCGTGTCCACCGCCAGGCCGATGAACCCGTACTGGCCGATGGACATCCTGGCCTGCTGCACGCGGCCGCCGGCGGCCACGACCCTGCCGAGTTCGTCGGTCAAGTCGGAACACGCGAAGTACACCAGCGTGCCATTGCCGCCTGAGGGCAAGCCCGGCATGCGCACCAGGGCGCCCGAGGCGCCGCCGGCTTCGGAGTTCATGGGAAAGGCCCACATCTCCATTCCCGGTTGCTGGGCGGGGTTCTCCAGCTTCTCGAGCCGGACCCCGAACACCGTTTCGTAGAAGCGCTTCGCGCGCGTCATGTCCTGCACGTAGATCTCGAACCAGACGACGGGATTTCCTTGCATGGCGCCACCTCCCTGGAAGGGGGCGGGATGGCCGGCGGCCCGCCCACCGGCATTCTGCTCCATCGCCGCGCCTGGGGTGGCGCTCAGCGCGCCTCGCGGAGGAAGCGCGCCACTTCGCCGCGCACCGCCTCCTGCTCCACCGCGAGCAGCAGGTGCCCGCCGCGTTCGAAGCGCCTCAGCCGCGCCCCCGGGATCCGGGCGGCGGCGAACTCGGCATTGCGGAAGAGCTGCAGGGAATCGTCCGCGGCGTGCAGGATCAGCGTTGGCGCGCGGATGGCGGCGATGCGTTCGTTGGGCATGGCGGCGCGGTTGTCGAGGATCACGCCGGCGTGCCGGGGGGACACCGGATTCATCCCGTCGATGACATGGCGGACGAGTTCGCGCCGCGGGGGTGCCAGGCCCTCGAGCACGGCGGGGCTTGCTCCCATCAGCTCCACCAGGCGGCCGCGCAGGAAGCGGCTCGCCGCCCAGTAGAACGCGTCCCGGGAGAACACCATGGTGAGCGCATCGCCCTTGCGGTTGGCGTCGGCCTGGCTGGACTCGGACGAGGACGCCACGCCGCAGGACAGCAGTACCAGCGCGGAGACGCGCTCGGGGTACAGCACGGCGAACAGCAGCGCGGACGGACCACCGTGGGACAGCGCCACCACCGCCACACGATGCAGGCCGAGCCGGTCGAGCAGCCGCGCGTAGGCGTGGGCCTGTTCATCGAAAGTGGCCCCGGGCGGCAGGGCCGAACGCAGGTAGCCGAAACGCGACGGCGCGATCCAGGCGAAGCCGTCGTCCAGGACCGCCTCGGCGATCAATCGACCCTGGTCGAATCCACCGCCGCTGCCATGCACCACCAGCACCGGGGTGCCGTGTCCACCACGCGCGTACTCGATGTCGCCGAACTCCGAGGCGACCACCTCGCTGCGGCCGGTGATGCGCTGGTAGGCGCCGTGCATGTCGAGCAGGTACGACACGACGCATGCGAGCATCGCGACTGCCAGGGCCGGGAGGAGCCAGCGTGCCATCGTTCCGGTGCGCGGGAAGACGGGTGGAATTCTCCGCCCGGGCGTGCCGCAGGGGAACCCCTCGCGGGAGAATCCCCTTGCGAGGGAGTATTCCTGGCAGGCGCTAGCCGATCAGGCGCCGGACCCAGGCACCGAAGAATGCCAGGGTGAGCGCCACGGACCACAGCATCACCACCAGTTCCCCGATGCCGCCCCAGTCCCGGCTGATGCCGTGGCGCAGGAAGTAGGCGGCGGGGATCGCGCAGATCACCATCAGCACGAAGAACACCCACGTCCACACCGGGTTGAACGGGTGCCTGTAGACCCGCCCGCCCTCGAGGAACTCGGTCTTCTTGCGGCCTGCGATGCCCCAGCCCACCATGAAGGGCATGGCGGCCGCGATCAGGAGCTGAAAGAAACCGCCGGAAGTCATTCTGGGATCACCCCGCCCTGTGATGGATGAAAGCCCGCAGGCCCGCGGGCAGGAACTGCCGCGCCCACTCGCCGATGGCGTCCTCGTGGCGCTGCCACTTAACGCCCAGCCAGATCACGCCGAAGCCGATGGCCGAGAGCGCCACGGGAAACAGCAGGCTGTCGCGGAACACGCTCCAGGACAGGTGTCCGAGGTAGAGGGCCACGCCGATGCCGCCGAACACCGCGAACACGCGCCGCGACAGCGCGGCGCCCACGACGATCATCAGCAGGTTGATGGCGCAGTAGAGGAGCTTCCCGAGTTCGGTGTTCGAGTTCATGCTCGTGAGACCGCCCCAGAACGCCAGCACGCCGAACACGTACAGCCAGAAGGCGAAGTCGCGTTCCTTCCGGGTGCGCACGTCCACCCAGAAGGCCACCAGGACCATGCACAGGCCGAAGGCGGTGGAGATGCGCTTGCCCGTGTCCGAGAAGAAGGCGTGCGCCTCGCCGCCCAGCAGGACAGGGATCAGGTCCATGCTCATGTACCAGAGCGTCACGGCCACGGGCATCACCATGAACGGGAGGCGGTAGCGCCACAGCGCCACCGCGCCCGCGGCCAGGGTGGCCAGTTCCATGAACAGCCAGCGCCAGTCGATGTAGACGTGGTAGTCGCGGTAGCCGGCCACGCGCCGCTCGTCCGGCGGCCAGTAGCCCAGCACGTGCTGCAGCGCATAGACCGCGAGCGGGACCAGCGCCACGGCCAGCGCGGCCGTGATGCCGGCGGGAATCGCGAGTCGGCGGCGGTGGAGCAGCACCTCGGTGAGCATCACCGCCACGGCGATGTAGGTCACCGAGATGAACAGCAGGCCGGGCCCGCCGAACTGCTCCCACCCCAGCGTCATGAACAGCGTCATGGCGCCGATGGCGATCAGGCCGCCGAGGTAGTAGAGGATGTGCGAGGGCTTGAAGGAGGGCGTGTCGCGTTCGCGCTCCGTCAGGAAGTTCCACAGCGCGTCCGCCTGGCCTGCGGCCAGGATGCCGCCGGCAACCGCTTCGTCCAGGGATCGTCGGGTGATGCGCATGGCATCCGGCGCAGCAAGAAGCCCGCCAGAAACCGCCGCGGAAGCCGCGATGCGGAAATCCCCTTGCGAAGGGGATTGCGGGAGTCAGGACCGGATGCGGTTCGGGCCGGCGTAGCCGAACAGCCACGCCGCCACCTTGCGCATCTGGATCTCCTCGGAGCCCTCCGTGATGCGGTAGCGCCGGTGGTGGCGGTAGATGTGCTCGAAGGGCTTGTGGCGCGAGTAACCGATGCCGCCGTGCACCTGCATGGCCCGGTCGGCGGCCTCGCAGCACAGCCGGTTCGCCCAGTAGTTGCACATGGACACCTTGTCCGAGAGGCGCCGCTCCACATCGGGCTTGGGCATCGCATCCATCTCGTGGGCGGTCTTGCGGATCAGCAACCGCAGCATCTCCACCTGGGTGGACAGTTCCACCAGCGGGAACTGGATGCCCTGGTTGCGCGCCAGTTCCTCGCCGAAGGGCTTGCGGGCGCGCGCGTACTTCACGCTCTCGCGCACGCAGTAGTCGGCAGCACCCAGGCTCGAGGCCGCCTGCCGGATGCGGTTCTCGTGGACGAAGTGCTGCGCCACCGCCAGCCCGCCGTCCACCGGCCCGAGCACCGCGTCGTGCGGCACCCACACGTCCGTGAAGCTCACCCGCGGGTGATCGGTGGGCATGTTGAAGGTCCACAGGTATTCCTCGATCACCACGCCCTCGGCGCGCGAGGGCACGATGAAGGCGGTGATGCCCTTCGCATCGCCATCGGCCCCGGACGTGCGCGCGAACACCACGCAGTGCCGCGAGACGTGCATGCCGGTGGTCCACATCTTCTCGCCGTCGATGCGCCAGCCTTCCACGCCACCGCGCGCCTCAGGCACGGCGCGGGTCTGCATGTGGGTGGCGTCCGAGCCGTGGTCGGGCTCGGTGAGACCGAAGGAAATGGGCACCGACACCTCGGTCATCCCCGCCACCAGCGCCTGCTGGGCGGGCGTGCCGAAGTCGCGCAGGATCATCACGAAGGGGTGGTTGCCCACGATGGAGTGCTCGTTCTGCAGGTCGTTGTGCAGGCCGAGCCCCTTCGCCGCCAGGTGCTCGCGGATCACCGCCATCCACAGGTTGCCCCCGCCCCTGCCGCCGAATTCCACGGGCCACGCGAAGCGCAGGTGGCCGGCGCGGTCGGCGCGCCGGCGCGCCTCGCCGAGCAGGTCCTCCCACTCCTGGCGCGGCAGGCCGCCGCGGTCGAAGTCGGTGCGAGCCCATTCGCGGCGCTGATCGAAGAAGCGCTGGTTGTCACCGGCGGCCTGCAGCGGGGCGATCTCGGCGTCGATGAAGGCGTCGAGCTCGGCGAGGTAGGCCACGAGATCGGGCGGGAGGTCGAAGTCCATGGTCAGCTCGATCGGGTCTCGTCACGGTAGGCCGCGTAGCCGGGCTGGTCCACGGCGAGCTTGTCCAGGGTGGAGCGCCACAGGTGCCCGGCCATCCCCGGCGAATCGAGGCCCAGCGCGCCCTCGCGAATCCGTTCGCAGAGCTGGCGGTTCAGGAACTCGAGGTCGCCGTCGATGCCGAGCAGCACCCGCAGCCGCTCGCGTTCCGCCGCGTCGCCCGCCGGGCCGAGGGCGAGCTGGCGGCGCACCATGTCCACCACGTTGGCCATGACGCGTGCGAGGAAGGCATCGCGCCCTTCCAGCGCCGGCGCCGCCTGCTCGCGCAGGAACGCGGCGACGGCGTCGAGCAGTTCGTCCGTGGACGGGCGGTCGTGCATCAGGTCCTCGTGCGCGGCGCGATCAGCCGCAGCAGGTCGATCTCGGTCTCGGAGGCGCGCCGGCCGATGGCGGCGAGCTCCACGTTTCGCTCTGCGCCGCACAGGTAGGCGTGCGCCATGCTCTCGCACATGATGCCCCACTTGAGAGTGCCCATGACTTCCCACCATTGCACGCGATCGGGATCGACCTTGCCACCGGCGGACGTGTAGCCCTCGAACAGGTCCTCCCGCGTGCCGAAGCCGCCGGCGGGCAGTTCGATGCGGCCGAATCGCCAGGAATTCACGCACAGCCAGCCGAGGTCCTCCATGGGATCGCCCAGGTGCGCGAGCTCCCAGTCGAGGACCGCGGCGAGGCCTTCGGCGTCCACCACCAGGTTGCCGTTGCGGAAGTCGCCGTGGACCAGGCAGGGCTGGGGCGGATCGTCGGGCACGCGCTGCGCGAGCCAGCGCAGGGCGAGCTCGAACACCGGGCGCGCCGTGCCGTGGCTGCGATGGATGGCCTCGAAGTGCGCCAGCTCCGCGCGCGGCGTCCCCCGGCGCAGGGCGGGGAGGCCGTCGCGATCCACGCGATGCAGGGCCGCCAGCGCGGCGCCGCACTGCCGCGCCAGCACCTGCCGGGCCGCCGCGAGCCCCGGCTCGCGCACGATGCGCGCGCCGAGGGTCTCGCCGGGGATGCGGGTCATGACGAAGCCCTCGCCGAGCCCGTGGCGCGGTTCGAGCACCAGTCGCACCTGCGGCACCGGCACTCCCGCAGCAGCAACGCGGACGATGAGCACGGCTTCCGTGGCCAACCCCACGGTGTCGGTGGTGCGCATGCCTGCGCCGTCGGCAGCGCGGCGCAGGACCAGGGCTTCCTCACCGGCCGCAGTGGCAAGTTCGAAGGCCCAGGTCTCCTGGCTCGCGCCGCCGGAGAGCCGGCGGAACCGGCGGATGGCGGTGGCGCCGGGATGGCGCTCCCGCAGGGCGGCGAGCAGTCGCTCGTGGGCATCGCCCGGCGCCGGATGCCGAAGTCCGGCGGCAGGAACACCTTCCGAAACACCTTGCGAGGGAGATTCCGGGGTGAGGTCTCGTTGATCCGCCATGGTCATTCATTCTAGGATGCCGGCCCGCAGGTTGCGGCCTTTCGCTGCCCCTCCCATCGCTCGCCCCCATGCCCGCCATCACCGGCCACTCCCGCTTCGTCGGCATTCTCGCCGATCCCATCCACCACGTGATGGCGCCGACGCTCATCAACGCCCTGTACGCCACATGCGGCGAGGACCGGGTGATGGTCCCCATGCACGTCGCCCCGGACTCGCTGGCGCGCGTGGTGGACGGCCTGCGCGCCATCCGCAGCTTCGACGGCTTCGTGGCCACCATGCCCCACAAGACGGCCATGCCCGCGCTGTGCGACGTGCTCACCGACGAGGCGCGCCAGGGCGGCGCGGTGAACATCGTGCGGCGCACGGCCGACGGCAGGATGGTGGGCGGCCTGCTCGACGGCCTGGGCTTCGTGGCCGGACTGCGCGCCCACGGCATCGAGCCGCGCGGCCTGCGCGCCTACGTGGCGGGTGCGGGCGGCGCGGGCAGCGCCATCGCGTGGGCCCTGGCCGCGGCGGGCGTGGCCAGCCTCACGGTGGCCAACCGCAGTGCGGACAAGGCGCACGCGCTGCTGGCACGCGTGCGCGAGGCGCACCCGGGGCTCCCCACCGCGGTGGGTACACCCGACCCTTCCGGCCACGACCTCGTGGTGAACGGCACCTCCCTCGGCCTGCGCGAAGGCGATGCGCTGCCCCTGGATGCGACCCGGCTCGAACCGGGAATGGTGGTGGCCGAGATCATCATGAAGCCCGCCGAGACGGCCCTCATGGCGGCGGCGAGGGCGCGCGGCTGCCGGGTGCACCCGGGTTTGCCCATGCTCGAGGCGCAGGTGGCGCTGATGGCGGACTTCATGCGCGGCGATCCGCCCTGCCCCCCGGAGGCGGCGTGAGCGCGACGATGACGGCGGGCGCTCCGCGCGCAGCGGCGCCCGCGGGCCGGAGCAGGCGATGAGCCATCCGCTGGTGGATCGGCTTCGCGCGCTGCTGGGCGACGGCGGCGTGCTCACCGAGCCCACGGACCTCGAACCCTACGTCACCGACTGGCGCGGCCTGTTCCATGGCCGCGCGCTGTGCGTGGCATTGCCGCGCAGCACGGCGGAGGTGTCCGCGGTGGTGAAGGCCTGCGCCGCGGCAGGCCACGCCGTGGTGCCCCAGGGCGGCAACACCGGCCTGTCGGGCGGCGCCACGCCCGACGCCAGCGGCGCGCAGGTGGTGCTGGCTCTCGGTCGAATGAGTGCCATCCGCGGCATCGACGTGCCCGGCGAGACCATGGAGGTGGAAGCCGGCTGCATCCTCCAGGTGGCCCAGGAAGCGGCGCGCGAGCAGGGCCTGCTGCTGCCCGTGAGCCTCGCGGCCGAGGGCTCGGCCCGCATCGGCGGCATCGTGGCCACCAACGCCGGCGGCACCAACGTGCTGCGCTACGGCATGGCCCGCGCGCGGGTGCTGGGCCTCGAGGTGGTGCTGGCCGACGGCACGGTGGTGGACGGCCTGCGCGCGCTGCGCAAGGACAACGCGGGCTACGACTGGAAGCAGTGGTTCATCGGCACCGAGGGCACGCTGGGCATCGTCACGGCGGCGGTGCTGCAGCTCGCGCCGCTGCCGCGCCACACGGTCACGGCGTGGCTCGCGCTGCCCTCGCCCGAGGCGGCCATCCGCGTGCTGCGCGCCGCGCGCCAGGAACTGGGCGACGCGCTGAGCGGCTTCGAGCTCATGTCCGGCGAGGCCGTCGCGCGGGTGGAGCGGCAGCTCGGCCTGCGCCCACCGCTGCCGGCGGCACCGTGGTTCGTGCTGCTCGAGGCCTCGGCCAGCCTGGGCGGGCTGCGCGAGGCCGCCGAGGCGGTGCTGGGGCGCGCCCTCGAGGACGGCGACGCGCAGGACTGCGTGCTGGCCGAGTCCGAGCAGCAGGCCGCCGCGCTGTGGAAGCTGCGCGAGTCCATCACGGAGGCCGAGGCGCGCACGGGCAAGTCCATGAAGCACGACGTGTCGGTGCCGGTGAGCGCGATCCCCGCCTTCCTGGCCGAGGCCGACCCGGCCGTGCGCGCCGCCTTCCCGGGCGTGCAGCTGAACGTCTTCGGCCACGCCGGCGACGGCAACCTCCACTACAACGTGATCCTCGCGCCCGGCACCGACACCGCAGCCCTCAACGTGCTGGTGCACGACCTGGTGGTGCGCCACGGCGGCAGCATCTCGGCCGAGCACGGCCTCGGGCAGTACCGGGTGGACGAGGCCCTGCGCACGCGGCACGCCGCCGAGATCGCGCTGGCCCGGCGCATCAAGCAGGCGCTCGACCCGGAGGGCCTGCTCAACCCGGGCAAGGTGCTGCCCCGGTGACGTCCTTCGACTTCGTGGTGGTGGGCGGTGGAACGGCGGGTTGCGTGCTCGCCGATCGCCTGACGGCGGACGGGCGACACACGGTGCTGCTGCTGGAGGCTGGCGGCGAACCGGACGGATTCTGGATCTCCATTCCCGCGGGCTTCAGCAAGCTGCTCAAGGACACCGCGTTCAACTGGCGCTTCGAGACCGAGCCCGAGGAGACCACCCGCAACCGGGTGATCGCCATCCCGCGCGGCAAGGGCCTGGGCGGCTCCACGCTCATCAACGGCATGATCTGGGTGCGCGGCCAGCCCGGCGACTACGACCGCTGGGAGGCCGAGGGCGCCACCGGCTGGGGCTGGAGCGCCCTCGAGCCGCTGTTCCGGCGCATCGAGCGCTACGCGGCCGGAGACGCCCATCGCGGCCACGAGGGTCCGGTGGAGGTGGAGGCGGTGCGCGAGCGCTATCCGCTCACCGAGGCCTTCCTCGAGGCGGCGCGCCAGGACGGCCAGCGCATCAATCCCGACTACAACGGCCCGGACCAGGAAGGCTTCGGCTACTACCAGGCGAACCAGCGCCAGGCACGGCGCTGGAGCGCCTACGACGCCTACCTCAAGCCCGCCCGGGCGCGCCGCAACCTCACCGTGACGACGGGTGCCCACGCCACGCAGCTGCTGTTCGAGGGCACGCGCTGCACGGGCGTGCGATACCGGCGCGGCGGACAGGACCACGAGGTGCGAGCCGGACGCGAGGTGGTGCTCGCCGCGGGCGCGGTGCAGACGCCCCAGCTCCTCGAGCTCTCGGGGGTGGGCGACCCGGCGCTGCTGCAGCGACTGGGCATCGCCTTGCGCCACGCGCTGCCGGGGGTGGGCGAGAACTACATCGACCACGCCTGCACGCGCATGAACTGGCGCATGCGCGGCACGCTCACCATCAACGAACTCGCGCGCGGCTGGCGCCTGGTCCTGCAGGTGGCGAACTACTTCCTGCGCCGGCGCGGCATCCTCACCCTGGGCACGGGGCTCGCCCACGGCTTCGTGAAGACATCTCCCGAGCAGGCCACCCCGGATGCCCAGTACTTCTTCATGCACGCGAGCTACGCCAATGCCGCCGAGCGCATCCTCGATCGCGAGCCGGGCATGACCCTGGGCGTGGCACAGCTGCGGCCGCAGTCGGCAGGCAGCATCCACGCGCGCAGCGCCGACCCGTTCGACAAGCCGGCGATCCGACCCAACATGCTCTCCCACCCGGAGGACCAGCGCTGCCTGGTGGAGGCGATGAAGATCGCACGGCGCATCGTCGGCCAGCCGGCGCTGAATCGCTACGTGGCCTTCGAACTCACGCCGGGCGAGCAGGTGCGCTCCGACGAGGAGTGGCTGGACTTCGGCCGCATCAACGCCCAGACCATCTACCATCCCGTGGGCACCTGCCGCATGGGATCGGACGATGCCGCCGTCACCGACCTGCAACTGCGCGTGCGCGGCCTGACCAGCCTTCGGGTGGCAGATGCCTCCGTGATCCCGAGCATGGTCTCGGGCAACACCCAGGCCACCGTGTTCGTGGTGGCCGAACGCGCCGCGGAGCTGATCCTCGCCGACACGCGCGGCTGACTCGAAAACACCCTCGCAAGGTGTTTCCCCCAAAACCCCTTCGCAAGGTGTTTTTTTGCGCGAAGGTGTTCCCCCTAAAGCCCCTTCGCAAGGTGTTTTTTTGCGCGAAGGCGTTCCCGCGAAATCACCTTCGCAAGGTGTTTTGTGGTGCGGTGGCGCTACCATGCGTGTTGCGCCGGGTACTGCCGGCGCAACAAGGGGAGGATCATCAGTGAAGATCGAGCGCATCGAGACGCTCGCCTGCGACGCGGGCTGGCGCAACTACCACTTCGTCAAGATCACCGCCGACTCGGGCCTGGTGGGTTGGAGCGAGTTCGACGAGGGCTTCGGCGCCCCGGGCGTGGGCACGGTGATCGAGCGCCTCTCGCCCCGGCTGCTGGGCCGCGATCCGCGCGAGCACGAGCGGCTGTTCGCCGACCTGCGCTGCGCCACCCGGCCGGCGTGGGGCGGCGTGGTGTCGCTCGCCATGGGCGCCATCGAGAACGCGCTGCTCGACCTGAAGGCGAAGGCGCTGGGCGTGCCGGTGGTGGATCTGCTCGGCGGACGCATCCGCGAGCGTATCCCCGTGTACTGGTCGCACTGCGCCACGTGGCGCATCTTCCAGCCCGGCCTGTATCGCCCCGGCATCTCCGACCTGGACGGCGTGCGCGCCATCGGGCGCGAGGTGCGCGAGCAGGGCTTCCGTGCGCTGAAGACCAACATCTTCCGCTACGACGCCGACGGCCGTGATCCGAAGCCCTGGGCGCCGGGTTTCGGCATCCCGTTCGCGCCGGAACTGAACGTGGATCGCGGCATGCTGCGCGACCTGCGCCGTCACCTCGAAGTGCTCCGGGAGGGCGCGGGGCCTGACGTGGAGATCCTGCTCGACCTGAACTTCAATGCGAAGACCGAGGGCTTCCTGAAGATCCTGCGCGCCCTCGAGGACTTCCCGCTGTTCTGGGTGGAGATCGACACCCGCAATCCCGAGGCGCTGGGCTGGATCCGCAGCCACAGCGCACACCCCATCAGCTCATGCGAGACGCTGCTGGGGCTGGCCGAGTTCCTGCCCTATTTCCGCGCCCAGGCCATGGACGTGGCCATCGTGGACGTGCCCTGGAACGGCGCCTGGCAGTCCA
>CAZXJW010000026.1:12856-19664 GCA_964641005.1 uncultured Rhodocyclaceae bacterium | reverse complement strand
CTCCTGGAACGACTTCGAGGCCACCATCAAGGTGCTCAAGCCCGAGGTGGAGATCGTCACCTCGCAGATGCCCAAGTTCGGCGCGGGCCAGTACGGCGCGGAGATCTCCGCGCTGGCCGGTGCCAACCCGGACGTCATCCACTCCAGCCTGTGGGGCGGCGACCTGGAGGCGTTCATGCTGCAGGCACAGCCGCGCGACCTGTTCAAGAAGAACATCCTGGTGCTGGTGGCCGGAGAGCCCTACCTGCACCGCCTGCCGGGCAAGATCCCCGACGGCACGATCGTGGGCGCGCGCGGGGTCAACGGCGTGTTCGCGCAGGATTCGGCCCTCAAGCGCTGGCTGTCCGAGATCTACAGGGCCAAGGCCGGCATCGAACCCAACTACCCTGCCTACAGCGTGGCCAACGCCTTCCTGGGCGTGAAGGCCGCCTGGGAGAAGGCGGCGGCCAAGAAGGTGGGCTCGGCCATCCCCATGGGCGCCAACAAGAACGTCAAGGAAGAGATGGAGAAGGCGTACGCGCCGCCCACCCAGGACGAGGTGATCGCCATGTTCGAGAAGCTGTCCTTCGACAGCCCGTCGGGCAAGATCGCCATGTCCCTGGGCAAGGGCCACCAGGCCGTCACCGGCACGGCCTACGGCACCACGCGCCTGGAGAACGGCGTGGTGAAGGTGGGCAACATCAAGTACTACCCCGCCGAGCGGGTCAACCCGCCCGAGGGAGTCAGCTCGCTCGACTGGATCAAGTCGGGCTTCCGCGCAACCGCCAAGTGAGCCTACGCCTGCCGGGGTCCAGGGCCCCGGCAGGCGAGATCCCTGCATGAACCAGATTCCCGCCGTACTCGCCGACGCCGTCGTCTACGCGTCGTGGCTGTTCGTCATCGCCGTGGGGCTCACGCTCATCTACGGCGTGATGAAGATCCTCAACATCGCCCACGGCAGCCTCTATGCCCTGGGGGCCTACAGCGCCGTCACGCTCGCCGGCGGCTGGCTCGCCAAGGGCTACGCGCCCCTGGGAAGCTACGCCATGCTCGCCCTGGCCGCCGTGCTGGTGGGCCTGATCGCCGGGCCGGTGATCGAGCGCGGGCTGCTGCGCTTCCTGTATGCCAAGGACGAGATCGTCCTGGTGCTCGTCACCTATGCGCTGTTCCTGATCCTCGAGGACGCGATCAAGCTCACCTGGGGCGTGGACCCCATGTTCGTGGCCGAGCCCTACGGCATGCTGGGCAACTTCGAGATCGCCGGCCTGACCTACCCCACCTACACGCTGGTGCTGGTGGCCGTGGCCATCATCGTGGGCCTCGCGCTGTGGTGGGCGCTGGGCTTCACGCGCTCGGGCAAGCTGCTGCTGGCGGTGATCCACGACCGCGAGATGAGCGCGGCGCTGGGCGTGAACGTTGGACTCACCTACTTCGTCACCTTCACTATCGGCGCCTTCCTCGCGGCGCTCGGCGGCGCGCTCACCGCACCCACCATCTCGGTGGTGACCGGCATGGGTGCCGAGGTCATCGTCACCGCCTTCGCGGTGGTGGTGATCGGCGGCCTGGGCAGCCTGGGCGGTGCAGCGCTCGGCGCCGTGATCGTCGGCCTTGTGCGCTCGGCGGCGGTGCACTACCAGCCCGAGCTCGAGCTGTTCAGCATCTACCTGGTGATGGCCGCCGTGCTGATCGCCCGTCCCAAGGGCCTGTTCAGCGGCGCGGAGGTGCGCAAGATATGAGCATCGACCGCACATCCGTGGGCATGGTGGCCGTGGCCGCCATGCTGCTGGCCGCGGGCCCCGTGATTCCCAACTGGGCCGTGTCGCTGGTGAACGTGTCCCTGGGCGTGGGCGTGGTGGTCCTGGGCATGATGCTGCTCATGCGCACCGGCCTGGTGTCCTTCGGCCACGGGCTGTACTACTGCCTCGGCGCCTACGCCGCGGGCATGGCCAGCAACCGCTTCGGCATGCCCGACATGCTGGCCATGGTGGCCGGCGGCGCCCTGGTGACGCTCGTGGTCTCGGCGGTGCTCGGCCTGCTGCTCGCCAAGTACCGCGAGATCTTCTTCGCCATGCTCTCGCTGGCCTTCTCCATGATCCTGTACGGCCTGCTCGTGAAGAGCGCCGACCTGGGCTCCACCGACGGCTTCAACGTCCATGCGAAGAGCATCGCCGGCGTCGCCGTGGAAGGCGACTCCCACCGGCTCGGCGTCTACTCGCTGATCGTGGTCACCTCGGCGGTGTGCGCCCTGCTGCTCAACGCCTACCTGCGCTCCCACCGCGGGAGGCTGGCCGAGGCCATCCGCGACAACGAGCTGCGCGTGGAGTACATGGGTGCCTCGGTCTTCGCCACCGTGCACGTCAACTACGTGATCTCCGCCGTCCTGGCCGGCATCGGCGGCGCGCTGATGGCCATCCACATCGGCCACATCGACCCCGAGATGACCTACTGGCCGCAGTCCGGCGAGTTCGTCTTCATCGGCATCCTGTCCGGCACCGGCAACGTGTTCGCGCCGCTGCTGGGCTCGGTGGTGTTCGAGACGGTGCGCTCCTATGCCTACGAGAAGTCGCCCGACACCTGGCAGATGGTGCTGGGCATCACCATGCTGATCGTGATCGTGTTCCTGCCCGGCGGCCTCTGGTCGCTCGCGGCGCGCCTGCGCGGCCTGCTGGCCGGCGCGCGGGCAGGACGGTGAAGCCATGTCCGTGATCCTCGACGCCCGCGGACTCAACAAGCGCTTCGGCGCGGTCACCGCCGCCAACGACATCAACGTGGCCGTGGAGCAGGGCGCCATCGTGGGCCTGATCGGCTCCAACGGCGCCGGCAAGACCACCTTCCTCAACATGGTCACCGGCTACCTCAAGCCCGACACGGGCAACATCCTGTTCGACGGCCGCGACATCACCGGCCTCAAGCCGCGCCAGATCACCCAGAAGGGCATCTGCCGCTCCTTCCAGATCCCGCAGCTCTTCAACAGCATGACCGTGGCCGAGAACCTGATGGTGGGCGTGGGTATCGTCGCCTCGGGCGGTGCGCGCTGGACGTCGTCCAACGCAGTGGAAGGCAGGCCCGAGGAGGCCGTCAACCGCATGCTCGAGCAGTTCGGCCTCGCGGAGCTGCGCAACCACCAGGCCGGACTGCTGCCCGAGGGCACCCGCAAGCTGCTCGACATCGCCATGGCCATGGTGGTGCGGCCGCGGGTGCTGCTGCTCGACGAGCCCACCAGCGGCGTGTCGGCGGACGAGAAGTTCGACCTCATGGAGATGGTGATGGCGGCGGTGCGCGCCATGCAGGTGACGGTGCTGTTCGTGGAGCACGACATGGAAGTGGTGGAGCGCTACGTCCAGCGCATCCTGGCCTTCTACGAGGGCCGCATCATCGCCGACGGCCCGCCGGCCGACGTGCTGCGCGACGTGGAGGTGCGCCGCTTCGTGATCGGCGATCACGCGCCGGCCGCGGGAGCCGCCCATGCTTGAGATCAGAGGCCTGGACGTGTCCATCGGCTCGGTGGGCATCCTGCGCGGCGTCGACATGACCGTGGGCGATGGCCAGTTCGTGGGCCTGATCGGCCGCAACGGCGCCGGCAAGACCACGCTGATGCGCGCGGTGATCGGCATCCTGCCCGCCCGCGCCGGCGTGCTTCGCTTCGAAGGCCGGCCGCTCGCAGGGGTGCCGCCCCACCAGCGCGCCCGCGCCGGCATCGGCTACATGCCCGAGGACCGGCGCCTGGTGCCCACCCTCACGGTGGAGGAGAACGTGCTGCTGCCCGCCTGGGCGGGCTCGCGCCCCGACGCCGAGGCACGCCTGGCGAGGGTGTACCGGATGATTCCCGAGGTGGAGACCTTCCGCGCCCGCAAGGGCCTGCAGCTCTCCGGCGGCCAGCAGAAGCTGGTGGCGCTCGCCCGGGCGCTCATGTCCGGCACCCGGCTGCTGCTGCTGGACGAGCCCTTCGAGGGCGTGGCCCCGGTGCTGGCCCGACGCCTGGCGGAAGTGATCGCCGGCCTGCGTCAGGAGGGACTGTCCATCGTCCTGACCGAGTCCGACCTGTCGCACTCGCGCGACATGCTCGACACGGTCTACCGCATCGACCGCGGGCAGGTGAGCGCCGGCTGACATCGGCCAGCACGGTCCTCGCACGGATCGTGCAACACTGCCTCTCCCCGCATTCGGGGTCGAGTTCAGGACGGGCCTGGCGCCCTTCCCCCGGGAGATGAAGCCGACGCCACCGAGGGCCCCGCGCCCGCTCCGCAATGCCGTCCTGGTGCCCGCCGGCCTGGCGCTCGCGGGCCTCGTGCTGGCCGCGGCCAGCGCCGGAGGCACCTTTCCCGCCTGGCCGGGCGCCGCGCTGGCGGCCGTGGCAGGGTGGTGGCTGGTCTGGCGCCTGTCGCGCAGCCACCAGGGGGCCGTCGAGGCGGTGGCGGAACTGCAGGCCCGGGTGGCGCTGCTGCAGCGCATGGCCGGCGCGGCCGCCGCCGGGCAGCCGCCCGCCGAAGCGGTGGGCCGCACCCTGCACGCACTCGCCACGCGCTATCCCCGGCTGCGCGCCCGCTACTCCGTGGTCGATGCGGAGGGCACCCTGCGCGTCATCGACCTGGCCGCCCCGCCGGACATGGCCACCGCGCGCGTGCCCAACCTCGCCTATCGCAGCGTCCCCGATTACCTCGCTGCGCTGCGCCGCGGCGAGCTCGGCGTGGTGGAGGACTGGTTCGGGGACGTGCGCGTTGCGCCGCTCGCGCCGGTGATGCGCGAGCAGGGCCTTGCCGGCGCCAGCATCGAGGCACCGGTGGCCGATCCGCGCGCGCCGCTCGCCCTCCTGAGCCTCGATGCGGCCGCGCCGCGCAGCTGGAGCGACGGCGAGCGGGACACGCTGCTGGCCATCGCGGCCCAGCTCGGCCTGGCGCTGCGCAACGCCGAGGCCGAGGCCGCCCGCGGCCGCGCCTCCGCCGAGCTGGCCGAGCGCGAGCAGCGCTTCCGCCGCCTCGCCGAGCTGTCCTCGGACTGGTTCTGGGAAACGGATGGCGAGCTGCGCCTGCACTGGCGACCGGAGTACGCCACCCAGGGCGCGGGCGTCCACCTGCCCGAGGCCGTGGTGCAGGGCAAGCGCCGCTGGGAGCTGCCCGACACGCGCAGCCCGCACATGGAGGAGCACCGCCGCACGCTGGAGGCGCACCTGCCGTTCCGCGACTTCGAGCTCGAGCGCACCATGCCCGATGGCAGCGTGCGCTACCTGCTGGTGTCCGGATTGCCGGCGTTCGACGCGGCCGGCAACTTCACCGGCTACGAGGGCGTGGGGCGCGACGTCACCGAGCGGCGCCAGGCGGAGAACGCGCTGCGCGAGAGCGAAGCCACCTTCGGCGCGATCTTCCGGGGCGCCTGGGACGGGCTCTTCCTGATCGACGCCAAGAGCGGCCGCATCCTGGACTGCAATCCGCGCGCGATCGAGCTGTTCGAGGCGCCCTCCAAGTCCGCGCTCGCCGGCCGCAAGGGCAACCGCCTGCTTCGCCAGCCCCTGGACGTGCCCAGGATCGAGGACGCGGCCCGCGAGGTCGAGGCCGGCGGCGTGTGGCGCAGCGCCGGCGAGTTCGTGGGGCTCAAGGGCCGCAGCTTCTGGGGCGAGCTCTACGTCACGCGGCTCTACCTGCCCGGCCGTTCCGTGAACCTGGTGCGGCTGGTGGACGTCACCGATCGGCGCAAGTCGGAGCAGGCGCTGCGCGCCAGCGAGGCGCTGTTCAGCGCCGTGTTCTCCGGTTCGCGCGACGCGCTGTTCCTCGGCAACATCGAGGACGGCACGGTGTTCGACTGCAACCCGCGGGCGCTCGAGCTGTTCAGGGCGCGCTCCAAGGCCCACATCCTCGGGCGACCGGGGCACATGCTGCTGCGCCACCCCCTCACCCGCGAGCAGCTCGCCGCGCGGCTCAGGCTAATGGAACTGGGCGACATCGTCCGCGAGGACATGCTGTTCCGGGTACGCGGCGGACGGACCTTCTGGGGCGAGATGGTGGCGGTCAAGCTGCAGCTCGCCGACAAGCAGGCCTACCTCGTGCGCGTGGCCGACATCAGCGAGCGCAAGGAGGCCGAGTCACGGCTTCGCGAGAGCGAGCAGCGCTTCCGCGACCTGACCGAGCTGTCCTCCGACTGGTTCTGGGAGATGGACGCGGAGCTGCGCTTCACGCTGCTGTCGGGACGCACCCGCGGCGGCCTGCCGGACCGCGGCGAGTCGAGCCTGGGCTGCCGGCTCTGGGAGCTCGACTACGTGCTCGACCGGGAGGACCCGAAGTGGGACGCGCACCGGCGGATGCTGGCGGCGCGTCTGCCCTTCCGCGACTTCGTCTACCGCCACGACTCGCTGGACGGGGTGCGCTGGGCCGCGGTGAGCGGACGTCCGCGCTACTCCGAGGACGGCCGCTTCCTCGGATACCGCGGCACCGGCTCGGACATCACCGACCGCAAGCTCTCCGAGGACCGCATCCGCCACCTCGCCCAGCACGACGAGCTCACCGGCCTGCTCAACCGTGCCTCGTTTCGCGCCGCCGTGGCCCACGGCATCGAGCAGGCGCGGCGCCACGAGCGCAAGCTCGCCGTGCTGTTCATCGACCTCGACCGGTTCAAGAACATCAACGACACCCTCGGCCACGACGCCGGTGACGCGGTCCTCAAGGAGGTGGCGAGCCGCCTCAAGGGCTGCCTGCGGGGCGCGGACATCGTGGCGCGCCAGGGCGGCGACGAGTTCGTCGTGCTCATGGAGGAGTACTCCGCCGACATCGACGTTTCCGGCGTGGCGCGCAAGATTCTGGACGCCTTCGCCCTGCCCTTCCAGCTGGCGGGCCAGGAG
>CAZXJW010000026.1:0-12846 GCA_964641005.1 uncultured Rhodocyclaceae bacterium | reverse complement strand
TGGGCATCGGCACCTTCCCGCACGACGGCAACGACGCCACCGCGCTGCTCAAGGCGGCGGACATCGCCATGTACCGCGCCAAGGAGTCGGGCAAGAACAACTTCCAGTTCTACGCGCCGGAGATGAACGTGCACAGCTTCGAGCGCCTCGCGCTCGAGGCGGCGCTGCGCCGGGCCCTCGAGCGCGGCGAGTTGCGCGTCCACTACCAGCCCAAGCTCGACCTCGCCACGCGGGCGGTGTGCGGCATGGAGGCGCTGTTGCGCTGGGCCCATCCGGACATGGGCATGCTCCCGCCGATGCAGTTCATCCCGATCGCCGAGGAGACGGGTCTGATCGCGCCCATCGGCGCATGGGTCCTGCTGGAGTCCTGCCGCCAGGCGCGCGCCTGGCAGCAGCAGGGCCTCGGCCCGCTGCGGGTGGCCGTGAACCTCTCGGCGCGCCAGTTCGCGCAGCCGGGCCTGCTGGAGGAGGTGATCGCCGCGCTGAACACCTCCGGACTGCCGCCCGAGTCGCTCGAGCTCGAGATCACCGAGACGGTGGTGATGCAGAACCCGGAGCGCGCCGCCCGCACGCTCGCCGACCTGGACGCGCTCGGGGTCTCCATCGCCATCGACGACTTCGGCACCGGCTACTCCTCCCTCGCCTATCTCAAGCGCTTCCCGGTGGACACGCTCAAGATCGACCGCTCCTTCGTGAAGGACCTGCCCGAGGACGCCGACGACGCCGCCATCACCCGCGCCGTGATCGCCCTGGGCCGCAGCCTGCGCCTCGCGGTGGTGGCCGAGGGCGTGGAGAGCCCGCGCCAGCTCGAGTACCTGGCCGCCCACGGCTGCGACCAGATCCAGGGCTACGTGATCTCGCAGCCGCTGCCGGCGGAGGAGTTCGAGAAGCTGATCACGGGGATGGGACGCAGCGCGGCTTAGCCAGGGCGTACTTCGCGCCGGCCGGCTGCGCTGGCGGGCCCGACGACGCCCTGGACGGGCTTCCGGAGTGCGCTTCGTCCAACACACGCGCAGACGGCTCGCCCGCGGCCCCAGGGCGCGATCGGCATCCCGGGAGCCGGGGTGCCGCAGACGCCGCGTGTAAACTTCCGCCTCCCCAAATCCACCGGAGCTCCCAATGCCCTCGCGAGGCCTGCTCGACCTGATCGGCAACACGCCGATGGTGGAGATCACCCGCATCGACACGGGCCCCTGCCAGCTGTTCGTGAAGCTCGAGTGCCAGAACCCCGGCGGGTCCATCAAGGACCGCATCGGACTGTCCATGATCGCCGGCGCCGAGCGCGACGGCCGCCTGAAGCCCGGTGGGACGCTGGTGGAGGCCACCGCCGGAAACACCGGCCTGGGCCTCGCGCTGGTGGCCGCGGCCAAGGGTTACCGGCTGGTGCTGGTGGTGCCCGACAAGATGGCCCGGGAGAAGATCTTCCACCTGCGCGCCATGGGCGCGGAGGTGCGGCTCACCCGCAGCGACGTGGGCAAGGGCCATCCCGAGTACTACCAGGACATGGCCGAGCGCATCGCACGGGAGACGCCGGGCGCTGTGTTCATCAACCAGTTCGGCAACCCGGACAATCCCCGCGCCCACGAGACCGGCACGGGCCCCGAGATCCTCGCGCAGATGGACGGCGACCTCGACGCCATGGTGTGCGGCGTGGGCTCGGCGGGCACCATCACCGGCCTGTCGCGCTTCTTCGCCGAGGCCTCGCCGAAGACCGAGATGGTGCTGGCCGACCCGGTGGGTTCGGTGCTGGTGGACTACATCACCAAGGGCTCGTACGGCGAGGCCGGCAGCTGGGTGGTGGAGGGCATCGGCGAGGACTTCATACCGCCCATCGCCGACTTCTCGCGGGTGAAGAAGGGCTATTCCATCCCCGACGCCGAGAGCTGCAACACCGCCCGCGAGCTGCTCATGAAGGAAGGCATCCTCGGGGGCTCGTCCAGCGGCACGCTGGTGGCCGCGGCGCTGCGCTACTGCCGGGAACAGACCGTGCCGAAGCGGGTCTGCACCTTCATCTGCGACAGCGGCAACAAGTACCTCTCCAAGGTGTTCAACGACTACTGGATGATCGACCAGGGCTTCCTCGAGCGTCCCCGCCACGGTGACCTGCGCGACCTCATCACCCGACGCTTCGACGAGGGCGCCACGGTCACCATCGGCCCGGACGACCTGCTCACCACCGCCTATTCGCGCATGAAGCTCTACGACGTGTCGCAGCTGCCGGTGATGGACGGCGACCGCGTGGTGGGCCTGCTCGACGAGTGGGACCTGCTGCACCACGTGCAGCATCCCCCGGGCAGCTTCAGCGACCCGGTGCGCACCGCCATGTGCCAGAAGCTCGAGACCGTGGACCTGCGCACGCCGGCCGCGAAGCTCATGGACACCTTCGACAAGGGCCACGTGGCCATCGTGGTCGAGAACGGCCACTTCCACGGCCTGATCACCCGCATCGACGCCCTCAACCACCTGCGCCGCACCGTGGCGCTCTGAGAACCGAATGAAAGACCATCCCGCAGGCTTTTCCACCCGCGCCATCCACGCCGGCCAGCAACCCGACCCGGTCACCGGCGCGGTGATGCAGCCCATCTACGCCACCTCCACCTTCAAGCAGCGCTCGCCCGGGGATCACACCGGCTTCGAGTACGCACGCACCCAGAACCCCACCCGCATGGCCTTCGAGCGCTGCATCGCCGACCTCGAGTCCGGCACGCAGGGCTGGGCCTTCGCCTCGGGGCTGGCGGCCATGGGCACGGTCCTGGAACTGCTGCCGGCCGGCAGCCACATGGTGGCCATCGACGACCTCTACGGCGGCAGCTGGCGGCTGTTCGAGCGGGTGCGCGGCCACTCCATGGGCCTGAAGGTGAGCTACGCCGACCCCGACGTGCCCGGCGCCATCGAGGCGGCCCTGCGGCCCGAGACCCGCATGATCTGGGTGGAGACGCCCTCCAACCCGCAGCTCAAGGTCACCGACCTTGCGGCCGTCGCGAAGCTCGCCCGCGCCCGCGGGATCCTCACCGTGTGCGACAACACCTTCGCCTCGCCCTGGGTGCAGCGGCCGCTCGAGCACGGCTTCGACATCGTGCTTCACTCGGTCACCAAGTACATCAACGGCCACTCGGATGCCGTGGGCGGCATCGTCGTGGTGGGCGAGAACGCCGAGCTGCGCGAGCGATTCTCCTTCATGCAGAACGCCATCGGCTCGATCCTCGACCCCTTCACCAGCTTCCTTGCGCTGCGGGGCGTGAAGACGCTCCCGCTGCGCATGGAGCGGCACAACGCCAACGCCATGGCACTGGCGCAGTGGCTGCAGACCGAGCCCAAGGCCGAGCAGGTCATATACCCCGGCCTCGCCTCCCACCCGCAGCACGCGGTGGCCAAGCGCCAGATGAACGGCTTCGGCGGCATGATCAGCGTCCGCCTGCGCACCGATCTCGCCGGCACCAGGCGCTTCCTCGAGGCCTGCGAGCTGTTCACGCTGGCCGAGAGCCTCGGCGGCGTGGAGAGCCTGGTGGGCCACGCGGGCCTCATGAGCCACGCCTCGCTGCCCGCGGAACGCCGAGAGAAGCTGCGAATCGGCGACAACCTCGTGCGCCTTTCGGTGGGCATCGAGGACGAGGCCGACCTGAAGCGCGACCTGCAGCGGGCCTTCGCCGCCATCTGAGGGTGGCTCCCGGATGACCCTCGCGCGCCTGCTGCAGCCCCGCTGGCTCATGGCCGCGGCCTTCCTGGCCTGCGCGGGCCTGATCGGGTTCGGCCTGTACCTGCAGCACGCGCTGGGGCTCGAGCCCTGCCCGCTGTGCATCCTGCAGCGCTACGCCTTCGTGGCGGCGGGCCTGGTGGCGCTCGCCGCTGCCCTGCACGGGCCACGCAGGCTCGGCCAGCGCATCTACGCCGGACTGCTCGCGGCGGTGGCCCTGGCAGGCCTCGGGGTGGCAGCCCGGCAGGTCTGGCTGCAGCACAACCCGCCGCCGGTGGCCGAGTGCGGTCCCGGGCTGGAGTACATGCTCGAGTCCTTCCCGCTCACGCAGCTGCTGCCAGCCCTGTTCCAGGGTTCGGGCGATTGCGCCAAGGTGGTGTGGACCTTCCTCGGCCTGTCGATACCGGAGTGGGCGCTCGCCTGCTTCGCAGGGCTTGTATTTACAGGGATTCTTTCCTTCTTTCGGACAGCCGACGAGGCTCGCTGACAGTACTCCGGGGCGCCCCGGCAGACTCAACCTGCGGGCGGTGCTGCCGTAAACGGAGGGATGACCGCGCATCCCGCTCTCCGTCCCGCCCTGCATCACCGCACCTCGATCCGTACCATGGCCATCGGCTTCGGCGTCACGGCGCTGGTGCTGCTCGCCTCCGCGGCCACCTACGGGGTCTATGCCTGGCGGGCCATCCACCAGGAGAAGTACGCCGAGCTCGAGAACGTCACCGGCCTGGTGGCGCGCTCGGCCAACCAGCAGTTCCGCCGCTTCGAGGACCTGTTTCCGCTGCTCGCCGAGGACATCCAGGCGCATCGCGGCGACCTGGCGGCGATCACCCGGACCCTGAAGCGCTACATGAGGTCGCAGCCGGACCTGGGGCGCATCAACCTCGTCGCCACCGACGGCAGGCTGCTCGCGTCCTCGCACTCCACGCCGGAGTCGGCCCTGCAGCGGCTGATGCGCGACCCGGTCTACCTGGAGGGCATCGCGGAGGCGCTGCAGACCCGGCGCCTGACCGTGGGCCGCCCCATGCAGGGGCCGTCCACGGGCAAGTGGATCATTCCCATGCGCATGCGTTTCGACGACCCGCGCTCCGGCAAGCCCGAGTTCGTGCTCAGCGCCATCATCTACATGGATCACCAGGAAGCGCTCTGGCGCGACGTGACCATCCCGGCGGACGCCGTGCTCGGGCTGGTGCGCGACGATGGCTGGCCGGTGTCGCGCCATCCCCTGCCCAAGGATCCGGTGGAGTTCTTCAGCACCCGCGGTCGCCTGGTGTGGAAGAAGATCGTGGACGACGGCCGTCCGCCCGCCGGAAGAGGTCGCGGCCTGAGCACCCAGAAGGTGGACAGCGTGTTCACCTATCACCGGCTGGGCGACTACCCCGTCTACACCTACTTCGCCCGGCCCCATGCCATGGTCGTGTCGGCGTGGCAGGGCCGGGTGCTGGTGCCCTTCGCGCTGTTCGGGCTGTCGCTCGCGGGCATGATGCTGGCGGCGCTCTGGACGCTGCGCATGGAGCGCAGCCACGCACGCGAGCGCGAAGCCTCCGAGGTCGCCCTGCGCGCCTCCGAGGCGGCGCTCAAGCGCCAGACCGCGCTCCTGGAGCGCACCCAGCGCGCCGCCCACGTGGGTGGCTGGGAACTGGACGTGGCCTCGGGCAGCGTCTTCTGGACCGAGGAGACCTACCGCATCCACGAGATCGCGCCTGAGGAATTCAGCCCGACGCTCGAGACCGCGGTCGGCTTCTACGCTCCCGAGAGCCGCGAGCAGGTCCGCAGTGCCATCGAGCAGTCGCTCCGGACCGGCGAGCCGTGGGACCTGGAGCTCGAGCTGGTCACCGCGCGCGGCCGTCGCCTCTGGGTGCGCGCCACGGGCGACGTGGAGCGCGACGAGGACGGCGCGGCGCGGCGCCTGGCCGGCTCCTTCCAGGACATCACCGAGCGGCGCCGCTCCGAGGAGCGCATGCGCCGGCTGGCCCACTACGACGAGCTGACCGGCCTGGCCAACCGCAACCTGTTCGGCTACGAGCTCACCCACGCGCTCGCCCGGGCCGAGCGCTACAACCGCAAGCTCGCGGTGCTGTTCATCGACCTGGACCGCTTCAAGGTCATCAACGACACCCTGGGCCACGACGTGGGCGACCTGGTGATCCGGGCCGTCTCGCGCCGGCTCGCCGGTGCCGTGCGCAGCAGCGACCTGGTGGCGCGCCTGGGCGGCGACGAGTTCGTGGTGCTGGCCGAGGACTTCCACGACATGGAGGACCTCGCCGGCATCGCCCGCAAGCTGCTGGGCGAGATCGGTCACTCCATCCTGGTGCACGGGCACGACCTCGTGGTGACGGGCTCCATCGGCATCGCCACCTGCCCCCTCGACGGTCGCGACGTGCAGACGCTGCTCAAGCACGCCGACATCGCCATGTATCGTGCCAAGGAGCGGGGCAAGAACACCTTCGAGTTCTACGGCGCCCACCTCGTCCACACCAGCGTGGACAGGCTGTCGCTCGAGGCGCGCCTCAAGCGCGCGGTGGAAGCCGGCGAGCAGTTCGTCGTCCACTACCAGCCGCGGGCGTCGGTGGCCACCGGCGAGATCCTCGGCGTGGAGGCCCTGGTGCGCTGGGTGAGCCCCGAACGCGGGCTCGTCCCGCCCTCGGAATTCATCCCGCTGGCGGAGGAGACCGGCCTGATCGGTCCCATCGGCGAGTGGGTGCTGCGGGCGGCATGCCTCCAGGCACGCGCCTGGGAACTCTCGGGCATGGCTCCGATCCGCGTGGCGGTGAACCTCTCGGCCCGCCAGCTGCACTCGGAGGACTTCGTGCAGCAGGTCCGGCAGGTGCTGCGCGAGACCGGCGCCAACCCCGAGCTGGTCGAGCTCGAGATCACCGAGAGCATGATGATGCAGGACGTGGAACGCATCGCCGAGCTGCTCGGCGAGCTGCGCGAACTGGGCCTGCACATCGCAGTGGACGACTTCGGCACCGGCTACTCCTCGCTCGCCTACCTCAAGCGCCTGCCCATCGACAGCCTGAAGGTCGACCGCTCCTTCGTGAAGGACCTCCCGGGCGACGCGGACGACGCGACCATCACGCGCGCGGTGATCGCACTGGCTCACAGCCTGCGGCTGAAGGTCGTGGCCGAGGGCGTGGAGACGCTCGAGCAACTCGAGTTCCTGCGCAGCCTGGACTGCGACGAGATCCAGGGCTACCTGCTCAGCCGCCCGGTGCCGGCGGACGAACTCGAGGAGTTGCTGCGCCTGCGTGCCCGCCTGCCCGTGGCGGGCGACCGCAACGCCGCCTGAGGCCGCCCCTGGAGTTCCGCATGCCGGCAGGATCGACCGAGAGCCCGCCCGTCGCGTCCGTCGTGCAAGTGCGTCCCGAGCGCGCACTCGCGCTTTCCTTCCTCGCCGTGGGCGTTCTCGTGCTGGCGACGGCCACGGCCTACGGGCTGTATGCCTGGCGCGCCGTCAAGGCCGAGCAGTTCCACCAGCTCGGCCTCCTGGTGGACATGGCGGCGCGCTCCTGTGACCTGGTGCTGCGTCGCCAGTCCGAGCGGCTGGCCGGAATCGCGGCCGACATCGAGGCCGCGGGCGGCCCCGGCCGCGAGGATTCGGTGCGCGCCGCGCTCGCCCACCACCGCCGGATGGACGCCGAGACGCCACTGGTCGCCGTGCGCCGCGCGGGCGGTCGCGTGGTCGCCGCGAGCCCGGAGATTCCTCTGGCGGTCGTCGACGTGCTGCCCGCGACGGCGGGACCGTCGCCGGCCGCAGTGGCGCTGCGAGCCGTGCCGGTGCCAGGCAGTGCCGGCTGGATGATGCCCATGGTCCTGCAGCGCGGCGCACGCACCGGAGAGGCCTTCGAGGTGATCGCCCTGATGCCCCTGGACGACCGGCAACCGCTCTGGCAGGGCGTCAATCTCCCGGCGGGCTCGGTGCTCGGCCTGCTGCGCGACGACGGCTGGATCCAGAGCCGGCTGCCCGCCTCGGGTGACCTGGCGGCCGTGTTCGGCGCCCGTCACGGCGGTTACCTGATGGAGAAGCTCGAGCGGGAGGGCTTCCCGGTGTCCGGCACCGCGGAGGGCGAGAGCGGGGTGACCCGGACATGGAGGCTCCTGGCCTTCCGCCGCCTCGCCACCCAGCCGGTCACGGCCTACCTGACGGTGCCGCGCAGCCATGCGTGGACGGCGTGGGTCGATCGCGTCCAGGTGCCGTTCCTGCTGTTCGTCACGCTGCTCGCCGGGCTGGCGACGGCCGCCACCCTGGGGATCCGCCGCCAGCGCCGCAGCGAACTGGCGCGCGACGCGGTGGAGCGGGCGCTGCTCGAGCGCGAGGCGGCGCTGGTGCGCCAGACGACGCTGCTCGACCAGACCCAGCACGCGGCGAAGGTGGGCGGATGGGAGTACGACATCCTCGCCGACCGGCTCTACTGGACCGGCGAGACCTACCGCCTGTACGAGACCAGCGCCGCCGACTTCCAGCCCACCCGCGCCGAAGCCCTCGAGCTGATCGCCCCGGAAAGCCGGGAAGCCTTCGTCGCGGCCGCGGCGAAGTGCAGCGAGGCCGGCGAGCCCTGGGACATGGAGCTCGAGGTGATCACCCGCCGCGGCCGGCGCCTGTGGGTTCGCAGCATCGGCGTGGCGCACCGCGACGAGTCGGGCAGGGTGGTGCGCATCACGGGTTCGACCCAGGACGTCACCGATCGCCGCGCCGCCGAACAGCGCATGCTGCACATGGCCCACTACGACGAACTCACGGGCCTCGCCAACCGCTCGCTGTTCACCGCGCACCTTAGCCACGCCGTGACCCGTTCCGAACGCTACGGGCGCCGGCTGGCCGTGCTGTTCATCGACCTGGACCGATTCAAGGTCATCAACGACACGCTCGGCCACGACGTGGGCGACGCCGTGCTGCGCGCCATCTCGCGCCGACTGCGCGACAGCGTGCGTGCCTCCGACCTGGTGGCGCGCCTTGGCGGTGACGAGTTCGTCATCGTGGTGGAGGAACTCGAGTCGCCCGAGAGCATGGCGGAGCTGTCGCGCAAGCTCCTGCGCGCCATCGAGAAGCCGGTCCAGCACGCGGGCCGCGAGTTCATCCTCACCGCCAGCATCGGCGTGGCCACCTACCCCGCCGACGGACTGGACACCCAGGCGCTGCTCAAGCACGCGGACATCGCCATGTACCGCGCCAAGGAGCAGGGCAAGAACACCTTCGAGTTCTTCTCGGCCCGCCCGTCGGATCCGGGCCTGGACCTGCTCTCGCTGGAGGCGCGGCTTCGCAAGGCGGTGATGGAGCTGCGCCAGTTCGCTCTGCACTTCCAGCCGAAGGTGGCGGTGGCCGACGGCGCCATCACGGGGGTGGAGGCGCTGCTGCGCTGGAAGACACCCGAAGGCATGATCCCGCCCAACGATTTCATCCCGCTGGCGGAGGAAACCGGGCTGATAGGCACCATCGGCTCCTGGGTCCTGGGTTCGGCCTGCGCCCAGGCCTCGGCATGGCGCTCGCTGGGGCTGCCGCCCCTGCGCGTGGCGGTCAACCTCTCGGCGCGCCAGTTCTACGGTGCCCACCTGCACGACGAGATCCGCGAGGTGATCGAGACCACCGGAATCGATCCCGACTGCCTCGAGCTCGAGATCACCGAGAGCGTGATGATGAAGAACGTGGAGCACGTGGCGCGGCTGCTGCGCTCGCTCAAGCAGCTCGGCGTGCGCATCACCGTGGACGACTTCGGTACCGGCTACTCCTCGCTCGCCTACCTCAAGCGCCTGCCCATCGACAGCCTGAAGATCGACCGCTCGTTCGTGAAGGACATCACCGAGGATCCAGACGACGCCACCATCACCCGCGCCGTGATCGCGCTGGCCCACAGCCTGCGGCTGAAGGTGGTGGCCGAGGGCGTGGAGACTCCGGCGCAGCACGCCTTCCTGCGCGAGCTCGCCTGCGACGAGATCCAGGGCTTCCTGTTCAGCCGGCCCGTGGCCGCGCTGGAGATCGAGGCGATGGTCAGGCGGGGGGCGCGACTCGAACCGGAGTCCTCGGGACTGCGCAGCGCCTGAAGACCCTCGGCGCGTCGCTCAGCCGGGACTGCGCGCCTCGGCCACGCCGATCATGGCATCGCGCGTGACCAGTCCGGCAAGCCGTTCCTCGCTCCAGCCCTGCGTGCCCGCCGGCCGGCGCGGCACCACGAGATAACGCATGTCCGCGGTGGAGTCGTGCACCCGCACCGTCACCTGGTCGGGCACGGCCAGGCCGAACTCCCGCAGCACCGCGCGCGGCTCGCTCACCACCCTCGAGCGATAGGCCCGGCTCTTGTACCAGTCCGGCGGCAGTCCCAGCAGCCAGCGCGGATAGCAGGAGCACAGCGTGCACACCACCACGTTGTGCTCGGCGGGCGTGTTCTCCACCACCACCAGCTTGTAGGGACCGCGGTCGAGGCCCAGCTCCTCGATGGCGGCATTGCCGTCGGCGAGCAGCCTGCGGCGGAAGCCCTCGTCGTTCCACGCGCGCGCCACCACGGCGGCCCCGCGCGCGGGCGTTCGCGCGTCCATGTCCTCCACCTGGCGGCGGATGCGGTCGGCGGTGAGGATCCCCTTCTCGATGAGGAGCTCGCGCACGGCGATCTCCATGACGCGATAGTGAGTCAGGGTGTCGTCGTGGTCGCGGCGCAGCGGATGGGGGGCGTGGTCGTGATCGTCGTGGTCGTGGTCGTCGTGGTCGTGGTCGTGTGGCATGTGGGCGCTCCGGCGGGCTCAGGCGGGTTCGAGCCAGTGCTGGTAGATCTCGATGTCGAGCGTGTCGGTGTCCGACCCGCGGTAGCCGGGCCAGACCGCGCGCTGCGCGAATCGCACCCGATAGAGCGGCTGTCGCGGCGCACCCGAGAGGCCATAGGCGAGCTGCTCGGGATTGCCGTAGGTGCCGCAGAGCCGTTCCACGACGCCCTCGTGGCCGCGGATGTACCACGGCGTGCGCACGTGGCCCGGAGGCCAGGCGGCGCGAACCCGCACCCGGTCGCCGGGCGCGAAGCGGACCGCCTCGGCATCGAGGCTCACCGCCTGCCTCCCCGCCCGTGCTCAGACCGGGGCACCGCGCGCCTCCACCTCGGCCATGCGGCGCCCGAGCTCGTCGATGCCGATCACCCCGCGCTGGATCAGGGTCTGGGTGATGGCGTGCATCCAGCGCTCGTAGTAGCTCATGCGCTCGTAGGCCTCCGCACCGAGGCTCTCGATGTTGCGGCGCAGTTCGTCCACGGTCATGTACGGGCATTCCTTCCCGGACAGCAGGACCATGAGCGCGTCCACGCGCTTCTCCCACAGGGCGTAGTCGTGCTCGGCCGGCTCCACCGCTCCGGCCGGCAAGCCGCCGAGATCGTGGACACCGCGGATTCCGCTCATGGCCTGGCTCCTTTCTCGGGGGACGCAGCCGCGCCAGGCGCGGGTTTCGAATCCGCCGAGGCGGGCTTTCCGTCCGGCCCCGGCTTCGCATCGGACGGCGCGGGCTTCGGCGCCCCCGGGGGAGACTGGACCACGATGTGGGTGCCCTCGGCAAGCCCGGCCGGCGGGCTCACGGCCACGGGCACGTTCTCGTCCAGGCCGCTGGCGATGCGCACCATCCTGCCGTCGGTGCCCGCCACCTGCACCGCCACGAAGTGCACCTTCTGCTCGGCGTCCACCACAGCCACCATGGGCTTGCGCTCGCGGGTGACCAGCGCGCCGGCGGGCACTTCCACGTAGCTGGTGGCGGGCATCAGCAGCGCCACGTTCACGAAGCTGCCCGGCAGGAAGCTGCCGTCGGCATTGTCGAACTCCACCTCGGTGCGCAGCGTGCGGGTGCGGCCGTCCAGTTCGCCCGACACCCGCGCCACCTTGCCGGTGCGCTTGCGCTCGGCCACCGCGGCGTCGGTCACCTCCGCTTCGAGGCCGGCGTGCACGGCGGTGGCATCGGCCTGCTCGGCGTAGACCGTGACCTTGAGCCGCGAGGTGTCGGAGATGGTGACCACCGGCAGGGCGGCGGTCTGGTTGGATGCGGCGTTGGTCACCAGGGCGCCCGGATCGGCGTAACGCGCCGTCACGATGCCGGCGAAGGGCGCGCGCAGCACCCGGTAGCCGCCCAGCGTGCGCAGCTCCGCGATCTGCGACTCGGCGACCCGCACGTCGGTGCGGGCATTGTCCAGCGCCTGCTGGGAGAAGAAGCCCGAAGCCGCCAGCTCCTCGGTGCGGCGGGCGAGCTGGCGCTTGTTCTCCAGGCCCGCGGTGATGGTCGCGATCTGGGCATCGAGTTCCGGCGACTGGACCTCCGCGATGAGCTGGCCCGCCTTGACGCGGTCACCCACGTCCACGGTGATTCGCGACAGGTAGCCGCTCACCTTGCTGTACAGGGTCACGCTCTGCACGGGCAGGGCCTCGCCCACCAGCACGAGGCGGCGCACCGCGGGGCCGCGCTGCGACTTCGTCACCACCACGGAGGGTCCGGCAGCCTGCTTGTCGGCGCGCAGCCTGCCCTCGGCGGCCTCCCGGGCCTCCCGGCCCTGCCAGAAGTACCACGCCGCGCCGCCGGCGGCGAGGATCAGCACGATGCCGATCACGTAGAAGACGGCGAAGGAACGGGCGGTGGGTGCGTGGGCGGCATTCATGGGCTGTTCCTAGACGGCATCGCCGCTCGCCTCGCGCTCGAAGCGCGCATCGAGCTCGTGCAGCGTGGGCATCCGGCGGCGCAGCAGCGTGTAGACCACCGGGACGACGAACAGAGTGGAGATGGTGGCGAGCACCAGGCCGCCGATCACCGCGCGGCCCAGCGGCGCGTTCTGCTCGCCGCCCTCGCCCAGGCCCATGGCCATGGGGACCATGCCGATGATCATGGCCAGCGCCGTCATGAGCACCGGGCGCAGCCGCGTGCGGGCCGCCTCGACGGCCGCGTCGATCACGTGCAGCGACGGATTGGCCGCCCGCAGCTCGTTGGCGAAGCTCACCACCAGGATGGAGTTCGACACGCCGATGCCCACCGCCATGATGGCGCCCATGAGCGAGATCACGTTCACGCTCGTGCCCGTGAGGGTGAGCATCCACAGGATGCCGATCAGGGCGCCGGGCACGGCCATCATGATGATGAAGGGGTCGGTCCAGGACTGGAACAGGATCACCAGCAGCGCGTAGACCAGGACGATGGCCAGCAC
>CAZXJW010000025.1:0-19681 GCA_964641005.1 uncultured Rhodocyclaceae bacterium | reverse complement strand
TGTTCGGCCTCGTCGTGCCTGCGGGCATCGCGGCCCTGCTCGAGCTGGCGGTGGCCGTGATGCTCATCGTGCTGGGCATCCTCACCCTGGCCGGCGCACCGCCGCTCTGGGCGCGCAGCCTCGCCCCCTTCGTGCCGCGCGCCACCGCGCCGCGCTACGTGCCGGCGGGCTCCCTGCACCGCCACGTGGCCACGCCACGCCAGCGTCCGGCACTGCACGCCCACGTGCACGCCCACGGCGACTACGTGCACGTGCACCGCCACGGCCACACCACGGCCGCCCACGGCCACGCCGAGGACGACACGCCGCCCGCGCGCCTGGACCGCTTCCTCGGCCGCTTTCGCGCCTGGCGCCTGGTGCGCCCCTTCGTGGTGGGCAGCGTCCACGGGCTCGCCGGCTCCGCGGCCGTGGGCCTGATGGTGGCCGCGACGCTCGACGGGCCGCTGGCCATCCTCGGCTACCTGCTGGTGTTCGGCGCCGGCACGGTGGCCGGCATGATGCTGGTCACCGCCACCCTGGCCCTGCCCTTCACCACCGGCGCGGGCCGGTTGCCGCAGGTGAACGAGGTGCTGCGCATCGCCTCGGGCGTGCTGTCCGTGGTCTTCGGCGTGTGGCTCGCCTGGCAGGCGGCCACGGGGCAGCCGCTGCGCTGAGCGGCGCTTCAGGCCGGCAGCCGGAACACCAGTTCCACCACGTTCAGGTCGCCCTCGCGGCGGTACTCCGCTCTGAGTGCGTAGGTGCGCGCGATGTGGATGCCCAGCCCGCCCACGCCGCGCGCGTCCGGGTCGTTGCCGAGCTCCGGCGTGGCCGCCGACAGCGGATCGAACGGCGGCGCCTCGTCCACGTAGCGTAGGAAAACGCTGTCGGCATCACGCCGCAACGACGCCCCGATCAGGCTGTCGCATTCGCCGCCATGGCCGTGGCGCACGGAGTTCACGAACAGTTCCTCCAGCACCAGTTCGAGGCGCCCGGCTTCGTGCGCGGACAGCCCCGCCAGCGCCGCGAAGGTCCCCACCAGGTGACGCACTTCGTCGAAGGCCGCCAGCCGCGCCGGTACGCGAATCTCGGCGAGGCTCATGGAATCAGGACCTTGCAGCACGCACCCCGGGAAAGCGGCACGGAACGCTCCTTGCACGCAGTGACGCCACCCTCGACACCGGAGTCCCTCCCATGCCTTCGCCCCGCCTTCATGCCTTCGCCCTCGCCGCCCTGCTCGCCCTGGCCAGTGCCGGCGCCACCGCCGCCGCCGATGCGGGCCGCATCAAGACCACCGCCGGCGCCGTTTCCATCGAGCGGGCCGGCAAGACCATGCCCGCCACGGTGGGCATGACCGTGCAGGAGAAGGATCGCGTGGTCACCGGCGCGGACGGTTCGGTGGGCGTGAGCTTCACCGACGGCACGCTGCTCTCCGCGGGACCCAACAGCCGCCTGGACATCTCCCGCTACGCCTTCGATCCCGAAAGCGGCAAGGGCGCCCTCGAAGCCGACCTCAAGCGCGGCACGCTCGCCGCCGTGTCCGGCAGGATGGTGAAGAAGAACCCCGAGTCGCTGAAGATCCGCACCCCGTCCGCCATCATGGGCGTGCGCGGCACGGAGTTCGTGGTCGAGGTGGCAGACGCGCAGAACTGAGCGGGAGCCTCGCCCGATGCGCTCCCTCCTGCTGCTCGCCGCGGCCCTGCTTGCCACCGGTTGCGCCTCGAAGCCCGCGCCCCCGGCGCCACCCAGCGCGACGCCACAGACCTTCGTGGCGCTGGTGCCCAAGGCCGACGGCTCCGCCGGCGCGGTGAACGTCACGCGCGACGGCAAGAGCGTGCTGCTGAACACGGCATACGGGGCCGCGCGCACCAGCGGCGCCGACGGCCTCGAACCCGCCCGCACCGATGCCGCCGAGGTGCGGCGCCGCTTCGGACCGGCGATCGACGCGCTGCCGCCACGACCGGTGTCGCACACGCTGTTCTTCGTGGAGGGTCGCGACGACTTCACCCCCGAGTCGCGCGCCACGCTCGAATCCGTTCTCAAGGACGTGGCCGCGCGTCCCGCACCCGACGTGGCGGTGACGGGCCACACCGACAGCCTGGGCAGCGACCGCTTCAACGACGATCTCTCGCTGCGCCGCGCGCGCCGCGTGGCCGACGAACTCGCGCGCTTGGGCGTGCCCAGGCAGTCCATCACCGTGGAAGGCCGCGGCAGCCGGGAGCCGCTGGCCGACGCGCGCCGCAACGGTCCCGAGCCGCGCAACCGGCGCGTGGAGATCACGGCGCGCTGAAGGCAGGGGGCGCTCACGCGTCGTTGCCGCCCCCGTTCCACTGCAGCACCAGCACGGTGGCATCGTCGTTGCGCTCGATGCCCGCGGCGAAGGTCTCCACGTCCGCGAGCAGCGCATCGCGTACCGCCACCGGGGTCGCGCCCGACAGCGCCGCGAGGAAACGCTCGCGCCCGTAGAGCGTGCCGCGCGGCCCCTGGCGCTCGAGCACGCCGTCGCTCACCACGCACACCCGGTCACCGGGCTCGAGCCACGCCTGGTTGGTCTCGTAGGGAAAGCCCTCGATCACGCACAGCGGCGGGCCGCTCTCGCCGGAAAGGGACTGCAACCCGCCGCCATGCATCCGAACGGGCGGTTCGTGGCCCGCGCAGATCCACTCCAGCGAGCCGGTGTCCAGGTGCAGCAGCCCGCACACGGCGGTGACGAACATCTGCCCGGTGTTGTCGCGGAAAAGCTCGGCATGGGCGGCGTCGACGATGGCCTCCAGCCGCGGCGGCTCGCGCAGCGCGGCGCTCTTGAGCAGCGCCTTGGCGGTGGACATGAACAGCGCCGCCGGCACGCCCTTGCCGGACACGTCGCCCAGCACGAAGAACAGCACGTCCTCGTTCACCATGAAGTAGTCGTAGAAGTCCCCGCCCACGCTGCGCGCGGGCTCGGCGGCGGCCGCGATGGCCACCCGCGCGTCGGCCACGCCGCGCCCGTCCGCCGGGGGCAGCATGCGCGACTGGATCTGCCGCGCCGCCTCCTGCTCGCCGAGCATGCGCGCCGCCGCGATGCGCTCGGCGTCCAGCGAGCGCTGGAGGTTGCGGCGCTGGCGGTCCACCTCGGCGGCGGTGCCCACCATGGCCATGGCATACGCCACGCCGCCGCCGATGGCCGGCCACGCGGCATCGAGCAGCACGCCGGAGCGGAACGCGGCGAAGGCCCCCAGGGCAAGCAGCGCGAGGCCGGCGGCCATCGCCAGGGAGGAATGCCGCGGCTGGAAGCGCGTGGCCGCCACCACCGCGGCCACCGCCATGGCGAGGAGCAGCAGCCGCTCCAGCCACGCCATTCCGGCGGGCCGGCTCAGGGAACGCCCGTCGAAGATGTTCTCGAGGACCTCGGCGTGGATCTCCACGCCGGGAACGCGCTCCCCGGTGGCGATCACGTGGTAGTCGAGCAGCCCGATGGCGGTCACGCCCAGCAGCACCAGCTTGCGCTCGAACACGGCCGGATCCACGCGGCCGGCGAGCACGTCCACGGCCGACACGAAGCGCGAGGGGTCGTGCCCGGAGAAGCGCACCCACAACGCGCCGTCGGGCGACACGGGAACGCGCAGGTCACCCACCACCACCGCGCGTGCCACGCCGCCGAGGGCCTCGAGCGACAGCGCGGGAACGCCGGCGGCGAGCCTGAGCATCTCCACCGACAGCGCCGGCACCAGGGTGCCCTCCACGCGCGCGGTGAGCGGTACGCGCCGCACGACGCGGCCGGCCCTCTCGCCCGATATCAGGCCGTGTCCGGGAGCGGCATCGTCGATCTCGGCGATGCTGCGCAGCGAGGCGGGAAACGCGGTGAGCTCGTCCGCGGTGCCGCCGCGCAGGAACACCGGCGTGCTGCTGCGCACCGCATCGCCGGTGCGCCCGGGCGCCGATTCGAGGCCCGCGACGGCCAGCGCAGACGGGCTCGCGGCCAGGGCTCGGGCGAGTTGCGCGTCATGACGCGGCAGGGCCGTCAGCCGCGCGCGCAGGGCATCGTCCACCGCCGGGGACATGGCCAGGGTCTCGGGCGAGAGCCTGTCGCGCTCCGGGAACAGGATGTCCACGCCGAGGGCCGCCGGCTTTGCCGCGGCGATGCGCGTGACCAGCGCGGCGGTGAGGTGGCGCGGCCACGGCCACTGCCCGAGCTCGGCGAGGCTCTTCTCGTCCACGGCCACGATCACGGCGGGCTGGCTGTCGCGCTCCCGGGGAAAGGCGCGCTGGAGGGCATCGAAGGAGGCCATGCGCAGTGCGTCGGCACCCTGCAGGAAGGTCAGCGCCAGCACCAGCGCCGCCAGGGCAAGCCCCAGCGGCGCGCCGCGATGGGCCGCGAGCCAGCGGATCCAGCTCCGCTCGCTCCACGCCTTGCGGGCCTGCATGCGCTCGGCGTCGGTCACGCCTCGATCTCCTGCCCGTCGGCGGCGGCGCTCACCTTCAGCGGCGCACGGCCCTCCCGGGTGAGCTCCTCGAAGCGCACGGTCTCGCGAAGCACCTGCTCGATCTGCTCGTCGGAATAGGCCGGCTCGTGGTGGAACAGGCACAGGTGGCGCACGCCGGCGCGCTGGCACAGCTCCACGCCCACCACGTTGCTCGAGTGCCCCCAGTCCTCCTTCACGGAGATGGCCTCGAGCAGCGAGTACATGGCGTCGAACACCACCAGGTCGGCGCCGCGGAAGAACTCCACGAAGCCCTCCACCTCGGCGGCCTCCTCGAGGCGGTGCTCGGAGTCGGTGGAGTACACCACGCTGCGGTCGCCGCGGGCGAAGCGCCAGCCATAGGAGTCGCCGGCGTGACGCTGGCGGCGCAGGCGCACCTCGAAACCGTCCACCGTGTGCACCCGCCCGGGGTCGAGCACCACGAACTCGATGCGCGCCCCGAGCGCCTCGAAGGGCACGGGAAACGACGGCTCGTCCTGCTGGCGGCGCAGCGCCGCCTCCAGGCCCGCGTGGCCGCCGTGGATGCGCACCGTCCAGCGCGGGTCGTAGGCCGGGCCGAAGAAGGGCAGGCCCATGATGTGGTCCCAGTGCAGGTGCGACATGAACACGTCCACCACCCGCGGACGGGACCCGTCGGCGGCACGGGCCTGGAGCGACTCGCCCAGGGCACGCGCACCCGAGCCCAGGTCACACACCACGAAGGGGCCCTCGCCCGCGTCGAGTTCCACGCACGCCGAGTGTCCGCCATAGGTGCTGGTGGCGGCGAACCCGAGCTCCCCGCGGGCGCGCGCCAGCAGCGAGGCGACGTCGTCATCGGGATGGCGTCGCGCCCACTCGATGACGGCGGCGAGCTTGCGCTGCACGCCCTCGGAGGTGAGCGACACCGGCAGCGAGCCGCGCGTGCCCCAGAAGCGCACCCGCATCACGCCCCTCCCGGCACGGCAACGCCCGCCAGTGCCTCGTCCACGGTGGCGAGGCAGTCGAACAGCAGCGTGAAGCGGGTGATCTCGAAGATCTCGCGGACGATGGGCGTGGGCGCGGCCACCACCAGCCGGCCCGACTGCGCCTTCGCCTGGCGCGCCGCGAGCATGAAGCAGCGCAGGCCGGCGCTGGAGACGTACTCCAGCTCGCCCAGGTCAAGCACCACGGCGGCATCCCCCGCGCGACAGCGCGACAGCACCGGCTCGAGGGCCGCGCTGAAGGCATCCGCGTTGGAGTGGTCGATTCGACCGGACACCGACAGCACGAGCGCGCGATCGCCGGCTGCGGGCCGTACCGAGGTGTGGAAGGTTGCGTCCATGGGCGCCCGGAGGTGGCGCGCATTCTGCCCCACGCGCCCCGCTCCTGGCCAGCATGGCGGGTGCGCCGCCCCCGCGCGCCTTCCTCGCTCCGCGCCGTCCCGCTACAGTGGGACCATGGAAGAGACCTTCGACTTCGACCACCTGCCCGATCCGCGCGGCCAGTGGAGCCTCAAGTGGGACCGCCACGGCGGCCGCGACGTGATCCCGCTGTGGGTGGCCGACATGGACTTCCGCTGCGCACCGGCGGTGCTGCGGGTCCTGCGCGAGCGGGTGGAACACGGCGTGTTCGGCTACGTGGAGCCCGGGCCCGAACTGCTCGACGCCATCGTCGGGCGGCTGTCCGCGCAGCACGGCTGGGCGCCGGAGCGGGAGTGGTTCGTGTGGCTTCCCGGGCTCGTGTCCGGCCTCAACGTGGCCTGCCGTGCGGTGGGCGAGCCCGGCGACGCGGTGGCCACGGCCGTGCCGGTGTATCCGCCGTTCCTCTCCGCGCCCGGATACTCCGATCGCGAACTGGTGCGCGTGCCGCTTCGCCGGGAGGGCGAACGCTGGCGCTTCGATCCGGCCGACCTGGAAGCCGCCCTCACCCCGCGCACCCGCCTGCTGCTGCTGTGCAATCCCCACAACCCCGTGGGACGGGCCTGGACGCGCGCGGAGCTGGCCGCCATCGCCGCGGTGTGTGAACGCCACGACGTGGTGATCTGCAGCGACGAGGTGCACTGCGGGCTGATCCTCGAGCCCGGCGTGGAACACGTGCCGCTCGCCACGCTCTCGCCGGAGATCGCGCGCCGCTCCATCACGCTCATGGCGGCGTCCAAGACCTTCAACCTGCCGGCCCTGGGCGCGGCCTTCGCCATCGTGCCTGACGCGGCCCTGCGCGGGCGGCTGCGCCGCGTGATGGCGGGGATCGTCCACCGTCCCGGGGGACTCGGGCTGTGGGCCACGCTGGCTGCCTATCGCGACGGCGAGCCCTGGCGGCTCGCGCTGCTCGACTACCTGCGTGCCAACCGAGACCACGTGCTCGCGCGCCTGAACGCGCTACCCGGGCTGCATGCCGGCCCCGCGGAGGCCACCTACCTGGCATGGATCGACTGCCGCGGAGCCGGGCTCGATGCGCCGGCACGCTTCTTCGAGGCCGCCGGCGTGGGCCTCTACGAGGGTGCGGACTTCGGCGCGCCGGGCTGGACCCGCCTCAACTTCGCCACCCGGCGTGCGCTGCTGGACGAGGCGATCGATCGAATGGCGCGTGCCCTCGCGACGAGACCGCGCGGCCGCTAGAGTCCGGCGAAGGACGGCCGGCGCGGGCGGTCCCCGCGCCCGGGGTCCGCGATCCTAGAAGGTGGCCGACACCGACACCCGCGCGGCCAGCGGCTCCACGGGGTGGAAGTGCTGTCCCGGGATGCCGTCGCGCGATGGGGCCAGCGGGTTGCAGCGCGCGTCGCCCTGCTCGCTGCGCAGGCAGGAGTTGTAGAAGTACGTGATGTCGTCGTTCTTGCGGTTGAAGAGGTTGAACACGTCCAGGCGCACCTGCCAGGTGCGGTCGATGCGGTAGCCCACGCGCAGGTTGGTGAGGCTGGTGATGGGCGAGCGCTCGGAGTTGTCCTCCACCAGCGGCCGGGAGCCGAAGTAGCGCTCCTGCAGCGCGGCGAACCAGCGGCCGCCCGGGTCGTAGGTGACCCCCAGCGAGGCCACGCGCTCGATGGAGCCGGGGATGAAATTGCCGGCCGGGTCCTCGTCGCTGAACCGGGCCCGCGAGGCGGAGAGCTGCAGGTCCACGCGCCAGCCGTTGTCGGTCACGTAGTGGTTGGTCCACTCCACGCCGCGGCGGCGCGAGGGGCGGCTCGCCTCGGTGGTGCCGGCATCGCCGATGAACAGCAGCTCGGAGTCGAGCTTGAGTTCCCACAGCGCGAGCGAGCTCTGCAGGCCGGGGATGATCTCGGTGCGCACGCCGATCTCCTGGCCGCGCGACTTCACCAGCGGCGTGACCGGCACGGCCGGCTGGCCGGTCTTGGGGTCCACGCGGATCACGGTGCCGCGGGCGTCGTTGCTGTGGAAGCCCTGGCCCCAGTTCACGAACAGCTCGGTCTGCTTCCAGGGCCCGAAGATCACGTTGAGCTTGGGCGAGACGATGGAATCGTCGAGCTTGCCGGAGTTCACCGCTACGTTGGAGTTCACGTCGAAGCGGTACTGGTCGAAGCGCACGCCGGCCACGGTGCGCATCCAGGACAGCCACTGGGTGGCGTTCTCGCCGTACACGCCGAGGCTGCCCTGCTTCACCTTGTCGTCACGCGTGGTGGACAGGCGCTCGCGCGCCGCGGTGCTGTACAGGCCCACCTGCTCGATGTCGTCGAAGCGCCCCTGCAGGCCTATGCGGTTGAGCATGTCGAAGCCGCCCAGCGTGGCGGCCATGCTCACCCGCGGGTGGATGCCCACCACCGTGCGGCGGTCCACCTGCTCGAACTGGTCGCCCTGCACGGGGTTGTCCAGGAAGTAGGTGAAGTTGGAGAACAGGTTCATGGAGTAGCGGATGGCGTAGGCGTCCATCTCGAAGCGGCCCCAGCCGAAGTCGGCGTAGCGCGAGCCGGACAGCGAGTAGCGCGAGGAGCGGCCCCCGTCGGTGGCATCCACCGCGCCGAAGCGGTCGATCTCGCCCCGCTCCACGGCGCGGCGCGGGATCTGGTCGGTGGCATCCCACTTGCCGTCGTAGGCCATCAGGTTCACGTCCCAGCCGTCGGAGAGCGTGCCCTGGGTGAGGCGCAGCACGCCGTTGAGCTTGCGGTAGTCGGCGGGGTTCTGCCACGGACCGTCGTTGCCGAGCACCTCGAGGCCGTACACCAGGTGGCCGCTGCCCACGTCGGGGCTGCCCGTGAGCAGCGCGCGCCGGTAGTTGCCGCTGCCCAGCGTGACGGTGGCGGTGTTCGAGGGCAGCGAATCGGCGTAGCGCAGCGCGATCGCGCCGGCCGAGGCGAAGTCACCCTGCTCGGCGAAGTAGGGGCCCTTGCGGTAGTTGATGCGCGAGACCAGTTCCGGGATCAGGAAGGACAGGTCCGCGTAGCCCTGGCCGTGGCCGTGGGTGGGCATGTTCACCGGCATGCCGGCCACGCTGATGGCGAGGTCCGTGCCGTGGTCGAGGTTGAAGCCGCGCAGGAAGTACTGGTTGGCCTTCCCGTCGCCGCTGTGCTGGGTGACGATCACGCCGGGCACGAACTCCAGGATCTCGCCGGCGCGCAGCACCGGGCGGGTCTCGATGCGCTTGGCGGTGACCGCCCCGCTCGAGGCGGCGTTCGAGGTGCCCACGCCCTCCTCGTAGTGCGCCTGGACTTTGACCGGCGGGGCGCTGATCTCGTGTGCGGCCGCCGGCGCCGCGACGGCCGCGACCGCGGCCAGCCACCTGCCGGCCCTGCAGGCCGAGCGACGTCTCATCATGGCAAGTCTCCCTGATGGGACGGAACCTTTGCCGGCGCCCTTCAGGGAAGACGCCGTCCGGGAGACTCCCGGCACGCGACGGAACCGGCCGCGATCACGCCCGCTTATGCGGTATTACGTTTTTGTAAGACGTAACATAGACACCGGTTCCGCCGCCCGTCAATGGCCTTCTCCGGGGGCTGCGTCGCGTTCCGTTAACATTCGGGCCTTTCGCGGCGGCCGCCAGCACGCCCCGCGCCGAACTCGCGAGGACCCGCCATGCAGCGCATCACCATCTCCCTGAGCGACGAACTGGCCCAGGAATTCGACGGCTGGATGCAGCGTCGCCAGTACGGCAACCGTTCCGAGGCCGTGCGCGACCTGGTGCGCGAGGCCCTCGACGCGGAACGGCTCCAGGAACCCGGCGACCAGTGGTGCGTGGCGAACCTGTCCTATGTCTACGACCACCACGCCCGCGACCTTGCCGAGCGCCTCACGGCCCTGCAGCACGACCACCACGACATGGTGGTGTCGGCCATGCACGTGCACCTCGATCACGAGGCCTGCCTCGAGACGCTCATGCTGCGCGGGCCGGTGGAGAACGTGCGGACCTTCGCCGACTCGCTCATCGCCGAGCCGGGCGTGCGCCACGGCCGCATCAACCTCGTTCCCGTGGACGTGGACCGGCGCTACCACCTGGTCGGCCACATGCACGTGCATCCGCACACCTGAACGTCACTGGCGCATCCAGGCCCGGCACCGGAACCGCGCCGGGCTCCCGCCGGCGGACCGCCGCTTCATCCACTTCATCCCCGACACGCCATGACCACACCCCTGCTGTTCCAGCCCCTGCGCCTGCGCGGCATCGAGCTTCCCAACCGCGTGGTGATCTCGCCCATGTGCCAGTACTCCGCCGTGGAGGGCATGGCCAACGACTGGCACTTCGCCCACCTGGCGCGCTTCGCCATGGGCGGGGCCGGCCTCGTCTTCACCGAGGCCACCGCGGTGCAGCGCGACGGACGCATCACCCACGGCGACCTGGGCATCTGGAGCGACGCCCACGTGGAGCCGCTGCGGCGCATCGCCGCCTTCCTCAAGTCACAGGGCAGCGTGCCCGCCATGCAGCTCGGGCATGCCGGGCGCAAGGCCTCCATGCAGCGCCCCTGGCACGGCAACGGCCCGCTCGACGCCACCGACCGCGCCCGCGGCGAGGACACCTGGACGGTGGTGGCCCCCAGTGCGATCCCCATGGACCAGGGCTGGCTGGTGCCGCGCGAACTCGGCCTCGAGGACATCGCGGCGCTGCGCCAGAGCTTCCGCGATGCGGCGCGTCGTGCCCTGGAGGCCGGCTTCGAGGTGATCGAGTTGCACGGCGCCCATGGCTACCTGCTGCACGAGTTCCTCTCGCCGCTCTCCAACACCCGCACCGACGCCTATGGCGGCAGCTTCGACAACCGCATCCGCCTGGCACTGGAGCTCGCGGCGGACCTGCGCGCGGCATGGCCCTCGGACAAGCCGCTGTTCTTCCGCGTCTCCTCGGTGGATGGCGTGGACGGCGGCTGGACCATCGAGGACACCGTGTCGCTCGCGCGGCGCCTGAAGTCGCTGGGCGTGGACGTGATGGACTGCTCCTCGGGCGGACTGATGGGATCGGCCACCGCGGCGCGCGTGAAGCGCTTCCCCGGCTTCCAGGTGCCCTACGCCGCGCAGGTCAGGCGCGAGGCCGCCATGCCCGCCATGGCGGTGGGCCTGATCCTCGATGGCCCGCAGGCCGAGGCAGTGCTCGCCGCCGGAGAGGCCGACCTGATCGCCGTGGGACGCGAGGCACTGCACGACCCCAACTGGGCCCTGCATGCCCGCGAGGCGCTGGGCGCCGATCCGGAGTTCACCGCCTGGCCCGTGCAGTCGGGCTGGTGGCTCGACAAGCGCAAGAAGAGCCTGGTGAAGGCCTGAGCGGCGAGGCGCCTCAGCGCGCCGCTGGCGCGGGCTCGCCCGCGGGCGACGCCGCAGCCGCGGCCCCGGCCTCCGCCGCCCTGCGCAAACGCACCTCGCGCTCGGCGAGCTTCTCGCGGATGCGTGGCAGGGCCGCCATGGCGGCCTGTTCGCCCTCCAGGATGGCGAGGTTGCGGCTATCAAAGCTGGTGGTGGCGATGCGGCTGGTGTCGGGGGCGATGACCACGTCCGCGGACTGGGTCTCCTGGGCGGCGATCACCCGGCCCATCACGTTCACGCTCTGCAGCAGCACGTCGATGGTGTCCTTCAGCGACACCGTGGTGGCGCGCTTGCCGATGTCCACCGCGATCACGAAATCCGCGCCCATGTCGCGCACCGCGCGCACCGGCACCGGGCTGGTGACGCCGCCATCCACGAACTCGCGCCCGCCGATGCTCACCGGCTGGAACACGCCCGGCACCGCGCTCGAGGCGCGCACCGCCATGCCCGCGTTGCCGCGCCGGAACACCACCTGCTCGCCGCTGGCCAGGTCGGTGGCAACCACTCCCAGGGGTAGCGGCAGCTTCTCGATGGGGCGGTTGCCCACCTGGGCGTTGACGTAGTTCTGCAGCGACGCGCCCTTGATGAAGCCGGGGTTGGGCAGCGTCCAGTCGCTGACCGCCTTCTCCTCGAGGTCGAGCGCGATGCGTTGCAGGTCGAAGCCGGAGTTGCCCGCCGCGTAGAGCACGGCCACCAGGCTGCCGGCACTGGTGCCGGCCACGAACTCGGGCTTCAGGCCCTGGGACTCCAGCGCCTTGATCACGCCCACGTGGGCGAAGCCGCGCGCAGCACCTCCGCCCAGCGCCAGGCCGATGCGCGGCGGCGGAATGACCACGGGCGGCCGCGCGGGCGGCACTTCAACCGCCGCGGGCGGCGGCTCCACGGGGGGCGGCGGAGCGGGTGGTGCGGCGCAGGCCGCGAGCAGCAGTGCGGTGGCCAGCGCGCCCACCAGCCCCGGGCTGCGTGGCGCGCGAGACCACCGGAGCCGCTGCGGGACGGAATCAGGCATGGCGCGAAGCCTACCGGAAGCCCGCGGCATCGGTGGCACTGGAACGGCGAAGGCCGCCCGGAGGCGGCCTTCGATGGCGGCGATGCGGGCGACGATCAGGACGGCGTGAGCTCGCCGATGGCGCTCTGCATGTAATTCTGGATGCCGATCTTGCCGATCAGGTCGAGCTGGGTCTCGAGGAAGTCGATGTGCTCCTCCTCGCTCTCCAGGATGTGCTCGAACAGCTCGCGCGAGACATAGTCGCCCACGGACTCGCAGTGCGCGATGGCGGACTTGAGGTCTGGGTGGGCCTTCATCTCGAGCTGGAGGTCGCACTTGAGGCACTCCTCCACGTTCTCGCCGATCAGCAGCTTGCCCAGGTCCTGCAGGTTGGGCACGCCCTCGAGGAACAGGATGCGCTCGATGAGCTTGTCCGCATGCTTCATCTCGTCGATGGACTCGTGGTACTCGTAGTCGCCGAGCTTCTTCAGGCCCCAGTTCTTGAACATCCTCGAATGAAGGAAGTACTGGTTGATGGCCGTGAGCTCGTTCATCAGCACCTTGTTCAGGTGGCCGATGACTTTCTTGTCGCCTTTCATTTTGCTTGACGCTCCAGGGTGAACACTCGCGCGATTGTAGGCGGCGGAACGACTCCGCGCCCCAGGAGATTCACATGGTGCTGAACGCGAATGGGAACGAAAACGGCTCGTGCAGCCGTTCGCGCGCCGCTGCGGATCAGGCGGCGGCGGTTTGCGCCCTGGAGGCGCAGGCGCGGGTTTCTTCGAGGACCTGCTTGGCGTAGGGCGCACAGCGGCCGCAGCAGGAGGCCACGCCCAGCTGCTGGCGCAGCGCCCGCATGGACTGGGCACCCTCGTCCACGGCTTCGCGGATCTGGCGATCGGTCACGGCGTTGCAGAGGCAGACGTACATCGCGGGGTCGGTCAGGCTCGAATCACGATGGCCGGACCATACGATGTAATGAGAATGATTGTCAATCGTTTGCGGTGCAGCAATCCACGTCTCGTACACCAGGCAGTCCGATGCCTGCCGAATCGCCGCGTCGTCTCTGTTTTTCTCCTTTCTTAACAAACCATTGAAGAAAGACGATCGGCCCGGCGGGATGGGTGCGGTCGACTCGGCGGGACGGCCCGCAGTGGGGGACTAGAAATAAGAATGATTCTTGTTAAGATACACGCCGTCGCGCCCCAGGAATGCGCGCGCCATCGAGACGTTGCCACCACTGCTACAGGGAGCCCCTCATGTTCACCGAGTCCCGGCCAGTCCACCGACCGCTGGCCGTCGCCATCCTCGCCGCGCTCGCCAGCCCCGTGTTCGCGCAGCAGTCCACCACCCTCTCCGTGCCCCGCGTGGACGTGATCGGCAAGAAGGAGAACCTCGACCGCATTCCCGGTGCCGGCTACATCCTCGACAAGGAGACGCTGGAGTCCTCGCGGGTGTTCACCACCAGCGAGGCGCTGCGCAAGATCCCCGGCGTCAATGCCCGGGACGAGGAAGGCTTCTCCATGCGGCCCAACATCGGCATCCGCGGCCTGAACCCCACGCGCTCCACCAAGATCACCCTGCTCGAGGACGGCATTCCGCTGGCCTACGCGCCCTACGGCGACAACGCGAGCTACTTCCACCCGCCCATCGAGCGCTACGAGCGCATCGAGGTGCTCAAGGGCGCCGGCCAGATCCTGTTCGGACCGCAGACCATCGGCGGCGTGGTGAACTACATCACGCCCGACCCGCCGAAGGAGTTCCAGGGCTCCATCTCGCTCGCCGGCGGCAGCCGCGACTACCTCAACGCCCACGTGCGCCTGGGCGGCGGCGGCTGGCTGTTCGACTACACGCGCAAGCAGGGCCAGGGCAACCGCGACAACACCTGGCTGCAGGTGGACGACCTGAACCTGAAGAAGCTCATCGAGATCGACGCGCGCCAGTCGGTGATCCTGCGCGGCAACATCTACCAGGAGAACTCGCAGGTGGGCTACACGGGCATCACCACTGCGGAGTGGAACAACTTCGGCGCGCGCTACAACCCCTTCCCGAACGACTTCTTCGACACCCGGCGCTACGCCCTGTCGGCCACCCACCAGATCCAGTTCTCCGAGGCCACGAAGCTCACCACCAACCTGTATGGCAGCTACTTCGACCGCGACTGGTGGCGCCAGTCAAGCAGCACGCTGGACACGCTCTGCGGCACGGCCTTCCGCGATGCCCGCCTCGGCGGCCTGCCGGTGGACCCCAATACCCAGTGCGCGGGCACGGGACCCACGCGCCAGAACGAGGGCCGGCTGCGCAGCTACACCCAGTTCGGCATCGAGCCGCGCCTGCAGCACCTCTACAACGCGTTCGGCATCGCCAACGAACTCGAGACCGGCTTCCGCATCCACTCGGAGACGCAGTCGCGCCGCCAGATCGCCGGCGCCACGCCGCTCGCGCGCACCGGCCTGATCCAGGAGGACAACCTGCGCGAGACCATGGCCTACGCCGCCTTCGCGCAGAACAAGTTCCTGTTCGGCGACTTCACCCTCGCCCCGGGCCTGCGCTACGAGTACATCGACAACCGCCGCGAGGACCGGCGGGCCAACGGCACCTCCGGCGAGGCCACCACGGCGAAGCTTCTGCCGAGCCTCGGCGCCAACTACCGCCTCGACGAGGCCACCAACTTCTTCGCCGGCGTGCACCGCGGCTTCGCGCCGCCCCGGGTGGAGGACCAGATCGCCACCGGCACCGGGGTCACGCCGACCTCCACGAACGTCAATCCGGAACTGAGCTGGAACTACGAGCTGGGCGTGCGCACCAGTGCGATCCGCAACACCAGCCTGCAGGCCACGGTGTTCCAGAACGATTTCGAACGCCTGGTGGCCGTTGGCAGCGTGGCGGGCAACGTGCCGCTCTCCGAGGGCCGCGCGCTCTACCAGGGTCTGGAGTTCGCGGGGCGCTACGGCGCGCCGAGCGGGTTCTACGGCACCGTGGCCCTCACCTGGTTACCGGTGGCCGACCAGGAATCCCAGTTCCGCCAGGTGAGCAACGGGCAGGTGGTGCAGAACTCTCAGGTCGGCAACCGGCTGCCCTACGCGCCGAAGCAAACCGCCACCATCGGCGTGGGCTACATGATGCCCTCCGGGCTGGACATGAACGTGGAGGCGGTGCACGTGGGCGAGCAGTTCTCCGACTTCGCCAACGTGGGCGACGCGGCCACCGACCCGAACGTGCCCGGCACGGGCGCCGCCCAGACCCGCAACCGCCAGTCCGGGCAGTTCGGGAAGATCGACGACTTCACCGTGTTCAATGCGGCGGTCAACTACAAGCTCGCGCAGTACAAGGTGACGCTGTTCCTCGCCGTGAAGAACATCGCCGACAAGACCTACATCGTGGATCGCACCCGGGGCATGGTCCCGGGCATGCCGCGGCTGATCCAGGCGGGGTTCCGCTACGACTTCTGAGTCGGCACGCGAAACGACACGGCGCCCCGCGGGGCGCCGTGTCCTCATGGCCCGGGCCGCGACGGGCCGGGTCGCGTACCCCGCGGGACGCTCAGCCGGGCGCCATGCGCTTCGGGCAGTCCACGCACCGGTTGATCTCCTCCTCCAGGCAACTCGCCGAGCGCCGGCATGCGATCACCTGCACGCCCTCGGCCTGCGCCTGGGTGCGGAAGGTTTTCATCACGTTGTGTCCGAGGAAGTCGGTGAACAGGATCAGCAGGTCCACGTCGCGCGGCAGCGCCGGCAGGCGGCGCTGGTGCGTTGCACTGCGACCGGACACGTGCCGGGTGATGGTGATGCCCAGGGAGGCGAGTCGTTCCGGGATGTTGCCGAGGCGGTCGGCGCCCACCAGCATGGCGTTCATGGCGATCTCCACGGCCCGGCGGATCCGGGCCTTCATGGACACGAATGATAACGATTCTCATTAACATGGCAAGCGTTTCCCATCCGGCGCCCGTGCGCCCGCGGCAGGACCTTTCCAGGCATTTGAATAACCGGCTGAACTTCCGGTGCGCTCGCGTGGCCTGTACCGGGTCCGGCCGCTAGAATCGGCCGCCCTCGCTCCCAGGACACCCATGCTCCGCCTGATCGCTGCCTGCCTCCTGCTCGTCACCGCGACCGCTGTCCGTGCGGAAACGGCGGACGGCCAGGCCATCCTCCATTTCCTCGACTACGTGGCCGTGGAGTACCCGGGCGTGGTACGCGACGGCAAGGTGCTGGACCCCGGCGAGTACGCCGAGCAGGTGGAGTTCAGCGGCAACGTGGCGGCGCTCGTGGCGAAGCTGCCGGAGCATCCCCGCCGCGCTGCCCTCGCGGCCGAGGCTTCGGCGCTGGCGGCCGAGGTGAGCGGAAGGGCCGACCCCGCGAAGGTCGTTTCGGCGGCCGGTGCGCTGAAGATCGCGCTGGTGGAAACCTACCGCTTCACCGTGGCGCCACGCAGCCCCCCCGATCCTGCGCGGGGCCGGGCCCTGTACGCGGCTTCCTGCGCCGGATGCCATGGCGCGCAGGGGGGCGGCGACGGTCCCCTGGCAGCCGGACTGCAGCCGAAACCGGTGGACTTCCGCGACCCCGGCCGCCAGGACCGGCGCAGCGTCCACGCGCTGTTCAGCACCACCACCCTTGGCGTGGAGGGCACCTCCATGGCGGCCTTCGGCGGGCTGCCCGAAGCCGACCGCTGGGCGCTCGCCTTCCATGTGGCGGGCCTGCTGTTCGACGACGCTCGCCGCGAGTCCGGCCGCGCCGCCTGGGAGGCCGGACGTGGCCGCGAGCTGTTCCCCGGCCTCGCGGAACTCGCCACCATCACGCCGGAGACGGCGCGCGCGCGCGGCGGCGAGGAGGCCGTGGCGATCCTCGCATGGCTGCGCGCCCATCCCGAAGCGCTCGCACCCGCCGGTGCCTCGCCACTGGACGTGGCGGTCGCGGCACTCGACGAGAGCCTCGCGGCCTATCGCGCCGGCGACGCGAAGCGCGCCTACGACCGCGCCGTGGCGGCCTACCTCGACGGCGTGGAACTGGCCGAGGCCCGCATCGATGCCGCCGACCGCACGCTGCGGCCACGCGTCGAGGCCGACATGCTCGCCTTCCGCGCCGCCATCCAGCGTTCCGTGCCCGTGGCCGAACTCGAGGCGCGCCACGCGGCGCTCGCCGGACTGCTGCGCGACACCCGCGACCGCGTCGAGGGCACGCGGGCCTCCCCGCAGGCGCAGTTCGTGTCCGCCTTCGTGATCATCGCCCGGGAGGGCCTGGAGGCCATCCTGGTGCTGGCCGGCATGGCGGCCTTCCTGCGCCGCACGGGCCGGCGCGAGGGCGTGAAGTGGCTGCACGGCGGCTGGGTCGCGGCGCTCGCGCTCGGCGGGCTCACGTGGTGGCTCGCCTCGCGCCTGATCGAGGTGAGCGGGGCCCAGCGCGAAGTCACCGAAGGCGTGGTGGCGCTGCTCGCGGCGGCCGTGCTGCTCTACGTGGGCTTCTGGCTGCACTCGAAGAGCCACGGCCAGCGCTGGAACGCCTTCATCAAGTCACAGGTGAGCGGTGCCCTCGGCCAGGGGGCGCTGTGGGGCCTGGCGGTGGTCTCCTTCCTCGCCGTGTACCGCGAGGTCTTCGAGACCGTGCTGTTCTACCAGGCACTTGTGCAGCAGGGCGGCACCGGTGCCGTGCTGGCCGGCTTCGCCACGGGCTGCGTGGCGCTGCTGGCGGCCGCCGTGCTGATCGTGCGCTTCAGCACGCGCCTGCCGCTGGGCACCTTCTTCGCGGCTAGTTCCGCGCTGCTCGCGCTCATGGCGGTGGTGTTCGCCGGCCAGGGCGTGGCCGCGCTGCAGGAGGCCGGCCGCCTGCCCGCCTCGCCCGTGGCCGGGCCCACCATCGCCCTGCTGGGCATCCATCCCACGCTCCAGGGGCTCGGCCTGCAGGCCGCGCTGCTGGTGCTGATCGTCATCCTCTACCACCTCAACACGCGCGATCCCGGCCGTCCCGCCGCGGCCTGAGCGCACCCACGGAGCCTCCATGAAGAAGATCCTCGCCGCGGCCCTTCTGTCGCTCGCCGCGTCGTCCACCGTCGCCCAGGACGGCAAGGTCCTCAACCTCTACTCGGCCCGCCACTACGACACGGACGAGGCGCTGTACGCCAACTTCACCAGGGCCACCGGCATCCGCGTGAACCGCATCGAGGCCGGCGACGAGGCGCTGCTCGAGCGCCTGCGCAACGAGGGCGCCAACAGCCCGGCGGACGTGCTGCTCATCGTGGATGCCTCGCGGCTGCATGCCGCCGACCAGGCAGGGCTGTTCGCGCCGGTGAAGTCGGCGCTGCTGGAATCGCGCATCCCCGCCACGCTGCGCAGCCCGAATGGCACCTGGTTCGCGTTCTCCAGCCGCGCCCGGATCATCGTGGCGGACAAGGCCGTGCCTGCCGCCGACGTGCAGACCTACCTCGACCTGGCCGAGCCCAGGAACCGCGGCCGCGTGTGCACCCGCCCGGGCAGCCATCCCTACATGCTCTCGCTCATCGCCTCGGTCATCGCCCACGAGGGCGAGGCGAAGGCCGAGGCCTGGGCACGCGGCACCGTGGCCAACATGGCGCGGCCGCCGCGCGGCGGCGACACCGACCAGATCCGCGCCGTGGCCTCGGGCGAGTGCGCCGTGGCGCTCACCAACAGCTACTACCTCGTGCGCCTGATGCGCTCGAAGAAGCCCGAGGACCGCGCCGTGGCCGAGAAGGTGCAGGCCATCTGGCCGGACCAGGCCGGCCACGGCACGCACATGAACGTCTCCGGCGGCGCCGTGCTGCGCAACGCCCCCAACCGCGAGGCGGCGCTGCGCTTCCTCGAGTACCTCGCCGGCGACGAGGCCCAGGCCTACTTCGCCAACGGCAACAACGAGTGGCCGGTGGTGAAGTCCGCGGTGGCGAAGAACCCCGAGCTGGAGTCGCTCGGGCGCTTCAAGGCCGACGCGCTGCCCATCCAGGAGATCGCCGTGCGCACGCCGGCGGCGCAACGCCTCGCCGACCGCGCCGGCTGGCGCTGAGGTCGCGTCGCGCTACGACCGCGCCCGGAGGGCGCGGCTCGCGAGCATCACGGGCAGCAGCGCGACCGCCACGAGCATCAGGCTCGGCACGGCGGCCTCGGCGAGCCGCTCGTCCCTCGCGAGCGCGTAGGCATGGGTGGCGAAGGTGTCGAAGCCGAACGGCCGCAGCGCGAGCGTGGCCGGCAGTTCCTTCAGGGCGTCCACGAACACCAGCAGCGCGGCCACCAGGAGCGGCCCGCGCAGCAGCGGCAGGTGCACCCGCCGCACCAGCGACCAGCCCGACACGCCAAGGCTGCGCGCGGCCTCGTCCATGTGCGGCGTGATGCGCCCGAAGCCGCCGTCCACCGTGTTCAGCCCCACCGCCAGGAAGCGCACCACGTAGGCGTACAGCAGCGCGACCATGGTCCCCGTGAGCAGCAGGCCCAGGTCGACGGCGAACCAGCGCTCGGCCAGTGCGTCGAGCGCGTTGTCCAGGCGGGCGAGCGGAACGAGGATGCCGATGGCCAGCACCGCGCCCGGCACGGCGTAGCCCAGGCCCGCGAAACGCACCAGCGC
>CAZXJW010000024.1:0-20279 GCA_964641005.1 uncultured Rhodocyclaceae bacterium | reverse complement strand
ATGGGCTTCCGCCACGCCGCCTGCGGCCCGCTGGTGCGCTCCAGCTACCACGCCGACCAGCAGGCCCAGCACGCCGGCGTGGCTGGCTGAGGGCTTCGCGGCGGATGGAGCGGCCGCTGCGCCTCGCCGTCATCCGCCAGCGCTGGAATCCCTTCGGCGGCGCCGAGCGCTTCGTGGACCGCGCCGTGCAAGCGCTGCTTGCGCGCGGCGTGGAGGTGACGCTGCTGGCGCGCCGCTGGCAAGCGGCCGAGGGCCTGCGCACCGAGAAGCTCGATCCGTTCTACGTGGGCAGTGTCTGGCGCGACGCCGGTTTCGCCCGCGCGGCCTGCGCGGCGGTGGCCCGCGGCGGCTACGACCTGGTGCAGTCCCACGAGCGCATCGACTGCTGCGACGTGTACCGCGCCGGCGACGGCGTGCACCGCGCCTGGCTCGAGCGGCGCGTGCGGGCGGAGGGCGGCGCGTGGCGCACGCTCGCGCCCTTCCACCGCCACACCCTGGACGCCGAGGCGAGGCTGTTCGCCAGCCCGCGCCTGAAGGCCGTGATCTGCAACTCGGAGATGGTGCGCGACGAGATCGTGCGCCACTTCGGCACCGATCCGGCGAAGCTGCACGTGGTCCGCAACGGCGTGGACATCCAGGCCTACTCGCCGGCGCTGCGCGAGGCGCATCGGGCGCGCATGCGCGCGGAGCTCGGCATCGGCGCCGACGAGTGCGTGTTCCTGTTCGTGGGCTCGGGCTTCGCCCGCAAGGGCGTGGCCACCGCCCTCGAGGCGCTGGCGCGCACGCCCGCGGGCATGCTGGTGGTGGTGGGCGGCGACAAGCACGCGGCGCGCTACGGGGCGCTCGCGAGCCGGCTGGGCGTGGGGGCGCGCGTGCGCTTCACCGGCCCGAAGCCCGACGTGAAGCCGTACTACGGCGCGGCCGACGCCTTCGTGCTGCCCACGCTCTACGACCCGTTCCCGAACGCCGCGCTCGAGGCGCTCGCCTGCGGACTGCCCGTGGTGACCAGCGACGGCTGCGGCGCAGCGGAGGTGGTGGCCTCGGCGGGATGCGGCTTCGTGGCCGGCGACGCGGGCGCGGTGGCGGCCGCCATGAGGCGGCTGCTCGATCCGGCCGTGCGGGAACCGCTGGCGTCCGCAGCCCGCACCGCGGCCTCGCGCTTCACCCTCGACGCCATGACCGGCGAGCTGCTGGCGCTCTACGGCCGGCTGCTTCCCGTCCGCTGATGGCGCCTGGCCCACGCGAGGCCCTGCGGCCTCAGGGGGCGGCCGCCTCCGCTGCCCACCGGCCGCCGGGGGCACCCGCCCGATATACTGCGGCCCGCCCCTCATGACCGATCCGCGCCGGCTCCGCATCGTGCACACCGAGGCCTCCCTGGGCTGGGGCGGCCAGGAGATCCGCATCCTCACGGAGGCCGCGGGCATGGCCGCGCGCGGCCATGACGTGCGGCTGCTGTGTCCGCCGCAGGCACGCATCTTCGCCGAGGCCGGCGCCCGTGGCGTGGCCGTCACCGCGCTGCCCATCGGCCGCAAGAACGCCCGCGGCCTGTTCGCGCTGCGACGCTGGCTCGCCGCCAACCCCTGCGACGTGATCAACACCCACAGCTCCACGGACAGCTGGCTCGCGGCGCTGGCCTGCGCGAGCCTGCCAGGGGCGCCGCCGCTGGTGCGCACCCGCCACATCTCCGCGCCCATCCCCGACAACGCCGCCACCCGCTGGCTCTACACCCGCGCCAGCGCGCGCATCGTCACCACCGGCGAGCGGCTGCGCGAGACGCTGGTGCGCGACAACGGCTTCGACGGCGCGCGCATCGTATCCATCCCCACGGGCGTGGACACCGCGCGCTTCGCACCCGGCGATCGCGCCGCGGCGCGCACCGCGCTGGGCCTGCCTCCGGGGCCGCTGGTGGGCATCGTGGCCACGCTGCGCAGCTGGAAGGGGCATCGCTTCCTGGTCGAGGCCTTCCACGCGCTGGCGCGCCCGGACGCGCACCTCGCCATCGTGGGCGACGGCCCGCAGCGCGAGGCGCTCGAGGCCCAGGTGGCGGCGCTGGGCCTGGGCGGGCGCGTCACCTTCGCCGGCAACCGCACCGACGTGACGCCATGGCTGCAGGCCTTCGACGTGTTCGCCCTGCCCTCCTACGCCAACGAGGGCGTGCCCCAGGCCATCGTGCAGGCCATGCTGTGCGCGCTGCCGGTGGTGACCACCGACGTGGGCAGCATCGGCGAGGCGGTTCAGGACGGCGTCACCGGCCTGATGGTGGCGCCACAGCAGCCTGCGCCGCTGGCGGCGGCGCTCGCCCGCCTGCTGGACGACGCCGCGCTGCGCGAGCGGCTCGGCTCGGCGGCCCGCGCGGCGGCGCTCGCCCGCTTCTCGCTGGAGTCCATGCTCGAGCGCATGGAAGCCGTGTTCCTCGAGGCGGTGGCCGCGCGTGGCTAGCCGCCTGCCCGGCCGGCTGCTCAACCTGCGGCTCGCCGCGGGGCACCGGCTGTCCACGCTCGGGCGACGTCGCCGGCCGCAGCACCCGGAGCGCATCCTGGTGTGCCATCACCTGCTTCTGGGCGACACGGTGATGCTCGCCCCGCTGCTGGCGAAGCTGCGCGCCCTGCATCCACGCGCACGCATCGTCATGACCGCGCCGCGCGCCTTCGCGCCGCTGTTCGCGTCGCGGCCCTGGGATGCGACGGTGCTGCCCTTCGATCCGCGCCGCCCCGGGACGCTTCGCGAACTGGCCCGCGAACCGGGTTTCGACCTCGCGCTGGTGCCCGGCGACAATCGCTTCAGCTGGACGGCACAGGCGCTGGGCGCGCGCTGGATCGCGGCCTTCGACGGCGACCGGCCCGCCTACAAGAGCCTGCCGGTGGACGAGCTGCGCCCATGGCCGCGCGAGCCCATGGCCCTGGGTGACCTGTTCGCAACGCTGGTGGACGGCCCGGCGCCACCGGTCTTCGAGCCGTCCCAGTGGCCCGCGCCGCCGCACCGGCCGTTCACGCTGCCGCCCGGTCCCCTCGCGGTGCTGCACGTGGGCTCGAGCTCGCGGCTCAGGTTCTGGCCGGCCGCGCGCTGGCAGGCGCTGGCGCAGGCGCTGTCGGACCGGGGGCTGACGGTGGTCTTCTCGCCGGGGCCCGGCGAGATGCCGCTGGTGGATGCCATCGACCCCGGGCGCCAATGGCAGCGCATGGAGCTCGACCTGCCCCAGATGTTCGCGCTGCTGCTGCACGCCGCGCTGCTGGTGGCGCCCGACACCGGCATGCCGCACCTGGCCCGCGTCACGGGCACGCCCACGGTGACGCTGTTCGGCCCGGGCTCGGCCACGCTGTTCGGCCCCGGCGAGTTCTGGCGGGACGCGCCATGGACAGCCGTGACCGTGTCGCCCTTTCCCTGCCGCGACCAGCACGGCCTGTTCAAGCGCGAGCTACCCTGGGTGGTGCGCTGCAACCGTTCACCGCGCGAGTGTCCCGCGCCGCGCTGCATGGAGGCCATCGAGGTGGATGCGGTGCTGGCGGCCTGCGACCGGATGCTCGCTCGAGGGCCGCGTCCATGACTCCCGACGCCGCCTACGGCGGCTACCCGGACCTCTCCCGCCTGAAGCGAGTGCTGGTGGTGAAGCTGCGCCACCACGGCGACGTGCTGCTCGCCACGCCGGTGTTCCGGGCACTGCGCGCCGCGCTGCCGCAGGCGCGCCTCGACGCCTTCATCAACCGCGAGACACTGCCCATGCTGGAGGGCAATCCGGACGTGGACGGCTTCGTGATGCTCGACCGCGCCGCGCGCAACCATGGCCTCCTGGCACGCTTCGGCGAGGAACTGCGGCTGCGCCGCGCGCTGCGCGCGGGCGGCTACGACGCCGTGATCAACCTCACCGAGGGCGACCGTGGCCGCCTCGCGGGGCGCGTCGCGGGCGCCGCGGTGCGGGTGGGCTTCGCGCCGCGCGGCCGCGCCGTGAGCGGCTACACCCACCTCGTGAAGCAGCCCGCCACGCCGCGACACGCCGTGGAGCGCAACCTCGACGCGCTGCGGCGCATGGGCATCTTCCCGCCGCCCGAGGCGTGCGCCCTGCGCTTCGTGGTTCCCGACGCCGACCGCGCCGCCGTGCGCACGCGCCTCGCGGCCGCGGGCCTCGAGCCCGGCCGATTCGTGCATGTGCACCCGGCCTCACGCTGGCGCTTCAAGACCTGGCCCGCCGAGCGCATGGCCGAGGTGGTGCAGGCCCTGGCCACGCGCGGCCTGCGCTGCGTGCTCACGGCTGCGCCCGATGCCTCGGAACGCGCCATGACGGCGCGCATCGCCTCGCTCGCGGCCGCCGCGCACCCCGTGGATCTGGCCGGCGAGCTCACCCTGAAGCAGCTCGGCGCGGTGATGGACGAGGCGGCGGCGCTGCTCACCGTTGACTCGGTGCCGCTGCACATGGCCTCGGCCCTGCAGCGCCCGGTGGTGGCGCTGTTCGGGCCGTCCTCCGAGCTGGAGTGGGGCCCGTGGAACCATCCGCGTGCCGAGGTCATCACGGCCGGCTTCGCCTGCCGCCCCTGCGGCCTGGACGGCTGCGGCGGCAGCAAGGTGAGCGACTGCCTGGTGCGCCTGCCGGCTGCACGGGTGGTGGCGGCCCTGGAACGACTTCTGGAGAACGAGAGCCCATGAGCCAGTCCCCCTTCCACGACGTGGATGCCGCGCGCGTCACCGCGTTCCACGACGAGCGCCTCGCGGACCCCGACTGGCCCGCGGCGGCGCCGGCGCGCTTCCCCGAACCCGGGCTGTGGGAGAGCATCGAGGCCAACCACCGCAACAACAACCTGCTCTGGCTCGAGGAGGACCTTGCGCGGCGCCGCCACGCACCCGACGCCGAGATCGCCGCCAACAAGCGCAACATCGACCGCTTCAACCAGGCCCGCAACGACGCCATCGAGCGCACGGACGAGCACCTGCTGTCGCGGCTGTTCGGGCGCGAGCCGGTCGCCGGCGCACGGCTCAACAGCGAGACCGCCGGCTCCATCATCGACCGGCTGTCCATCGTCAGCCTGAAGATCCGCGCCATGCGCGAGCAGACGCTGCGCACCGACGTGGACGCGGGCCACGTGGAGGCCTGCGCCGCGAAGCTCGCGCGCCTGCAGGAGCAGCGCGGCGACCTGTCCGCCTGCCTGGACGCGTTGCTGCGCGAGGCCGCCGCGGGCACGGCGCGCTGGAAGATCTACCGGCAGTTCAAGATGTACAACGACCCGCGGCTCAATCCGCAGGTGTACGGGGAGAAGCCGCGCGGCTGAGCGGCCTCAGCCGGCGAGCAGTCGTGCCACGCGCGCCAGCACCAGTTCGTCGGGCAGCTCCGAGACGCTCCTCGGCGCGTCGAGGAAGTCCGCGTTGAGTCCACGCGGCCCCCACTGGGAAGGGTGGGGCGAGACGTCTGTCTCGGCGAACAGCCCCAGCACCCCGCCGGGACTCGCGGCCGCGAAGTGCATCAGCCCGCTGTCGGGGAACACGGAGCTGCGAGCGCCCCAGATCAGGCCCAGGGCCGGCGGGATCGGGCCACGGAAGGGATGGATGTGGCGCTCGCGTGCCGCGACCACCGGCTCGGCCACCTCGTCATCGCCGGGATAGAGCGGGTTGTCCGACCGGCCCGGCGTCCACATGAACACCGTATGCAGTCCATGGGCCTCGAACCAGTGGCGCGTCCAGCGCAGGATCTGCTCCGTGGAGGGCTGCTTCTTGGCGCGGCGCGCACCCAGGCCCAGCACCACGTAGCCGCCCGGCGCGAGTCCCTCTGACTCGAGCCAGCCGGCCGCCACGGCGCGCGAGGCCTCGGGCAGGTGGTAGACGGGCAGCGGCGCCTGCGCCGGGGCCGCGATGCCCAGCGGCGCGAGCAGGCCGATCATGCGGTCCACCTCGTGCATGCCCGCGGCCACGGGCAGCGGATCGGTGAGGCGGGGCCAGCGCGAGGCGTCCTCCACGCAGGCCGCCACGCGGCGCGCACCGGATTGCAGCCCGCGCCGGATCGCCCGCGGCGACTCCGAGCCGTTGGCCACGATGGCCCAGTCGTAGCCCTGCAGGCGCATCACCACGGACTGCCAGGCCGCGTGCAGCGCCGCGCCCGGGCGCACCGAGCGTCCCACCCGCGCGCGGCGGTAGATCCAGCGCCGGTCCACGTGCGGATCGTCCGCCACCACCCAGGCGTTGTAGTCGTTGGCGAGCAGGTGCACCTCGGCCCGGGGAAGCGCTTCCTTCAGCACCGCGAGCATGGGCGTGGTGAGCAGCAGGTCGCCGATCTTGTCGCGCTTGATGACCAGGATCTTCATTGGCGGGGCGAGGTCTCGGAAGGGCCGCAGTCTATGGCAGGGGCATGGCGTTGGCCACGGCTGCCGCGCGAAGGGGCGTGCCTATAATCGCGCGTGCCCGCCGCAGCCCCGTCCCTTCCCGCCGACACCGGAACGCGCATCGAGGCCGTCCTGCTGGTGGCGCTCGCCTTCGTGATGCCCCTCTGGGAGGCGCCAAAGAACCTGCTGGCTGCCGCATTCGCGCTGGCCTGGCTGGTGAACCGCGTGCGCGCCCGAGATTTCGGCGGGCCCTGGGACCGCTGGGATACGCTCATCGCCGCGTGGATCGGATCGGGCTTCCTCGTGGCAGTCTTCGCCGGCATCCACGACCAGGAGTGGCGCGGCACCACCGACCTGGTGCGCTATGGGCTGGTGCTGTGGTGCGTGAAGCGCTCGCGCCCTGCCGACGGCGTGGTGCTCGCGGTGATCGGGGCCGCGGTGCTGTCCACGGCGCTCGGGCTGGCGTGGGGCTACTGGCGCTGGGCCACGGAAGGCAAGCGCGTGTACATCGAACTGCACTCCGTGGGGCACGTGAACCACAGCGCGATCTACCTGGCCATCGTGTTCGGCGCAGCGGTGAGCGCCACGCTGGCGTTGTGGCCGCGCCTGGGCCTGGCCGCGCGTGCCGCCGCGGTGGTGGCATGCGCATACCTGCTGGTCTTTCTCGTGGCCATGGAGAGCCGGGCGGCGCTCGCCGCGGGCCTCGTCCTGGTGGGCGCTCTCGCGTTCGCGTGGTGGCCGCGTGACCGTCGCTTCGCGCTGGTGGCGCTCGTGGCACTGGCGACGGTGGCGGGCAGCCTTGCCATCACGCGCCCGGCGGTGATCACCAAGCATCTGCGCAACGCAGGCAACGCCAACGTGCTCGCCTACCGCGACCAGATCTGGGGCACGGCCCTCTCGGCGTTTCGAGCCCAACCGGCCTTCGGCATCGGCATGGACAATTTCAGCCGGCTGGACGCGACGCGCGTGCGCGGCTGGGCCGAGGCGCGTGGCGAGCCCTTCGACGAGAAGGCCTTCTATTTCGCGCCCCATGCCCACAGCCTTTACCTCAACACGCTGGCCGAACGCGGGGTGGCTGGCTCGGCGGCGCTGCTGGCGGTGCTGCTCGCGTGGATCGCGAGCCTCGTGCGCCGCTTCCCCGCCGCCCACGCCGGTGACGCGGAGTGGGCGGCATGGGGCGCCGCGCTGTCGGGCTGGCTGGTGAGCGTTCTCGTGGGCTTGGCCAACACGACCCTGCACCACGAGCACGCGCTGCTCGCCGTGCTGCTGCTGGGCCTGTGGCTGGGGCTTCGCGCCCGCCCGCGCGCGTGAGCCCCTCGCCGCGCCTGCTCGTCATTCGCCGGGACAACATCGGCGACCTGGTGTGCACCACCCCTCTGCTGCGCGGTTTGCGCGCGGCGCACCCACGGGCCTGGATCGGCGTGGTGGTGAACAGCTACAACGCGCCGGTGCTCGACGGCAACGGCGACGTGGACGAGGTGCTGCCCTACCGAAAGGCCAAGCACAGCCCCGGGGAGAGCCGCCTTCGGCTGCTCGCGGAGCGTGCGCGCTTCGCCCTGCGCCTGCGCGCGCTGCGGCTGGACGCGGTGCTGGTGGCTTCGCCGGGCGCGCGCGCCGAGCGCATGGCCGCCGGCCTGCGCGCGGCGCGCCTGCTGGTGCGCGGCGAACAGGCCGCCACCCGGGGACGCACCACGGTGGTGGCGGAGGAACCTGGCCACGAGGTGGAACGCAGCTACGCGCTCGCCCGCGCCCTGGGGGTTGCGGGACCGCCGCCGCCGGTTGCCGTTCACTCGACCGTGAGCCCGCCGGCCGGCGGGCCCTTCACGCTCGGCGTGCACATCAGCGCGCGCAAGCCCTCGCAACGCTGGCCCGCGGCGCGCTTCGCGCAGCTGGTGCGCTCCCTCGACCCGGCCTGGCAGGTACGGCTGTTCTGGGCGCCGGGCGCCGAGGACGACCCCATGCACCCGGGCGACGACCGCAAGGCCGTGGCGCTGGCCACGGAACTCGGCTCCCGAATCCAGCCCGTTGCCACCCGGACGTTGCGCGAGCTGGTGGACGGACTCGCGGGCTGCCACGCGCTGCTGTGCGCCGACGGTGGTGCCATGCACCTCGCGGCAGGGCTGGGACTGCCCGTCGTGTGCCTGTTCGGGGATTCCGACGCGACCCGCTGGCATCCCTGGGGCGTACCGTACCGGCTGCTGCAGAAGCCGTCGCGCCACGTGGACGACATCGTCGTGGAGGAGGTGCGCGCCGCGGTGATGGACCTCCGCAGCGAAGTGCCTGTGCAGCGGCCGTAGACGCTCCCGGCGCCAGGCGCTCTACACCCCGTAGTACGCCCGGTACCACTCCACGAACCGCGCCAGCCCGGTCTCCAGCGGCGTGCGCGGAGCGAAGCCCGCATCGCGATGCAGGTCGGCCACGTCCGCGCAGGTGGCCTCCACGTCGCCGGCCTGCATGGGCAGCATGCGCTTCTGCGCCGTGCGCCCGAGGAGCCGCTCGAGCGTGCCGATGAAGGTCATCAGCTCCACGGGTTCGTGGTTGCCGATGTTGTAGAGGCGCCAGGGCGCCGCCGCGGTGGCAGGGTCGGGCGCCCCGGGATCGAAGGCGGGGTCCGGCGCGGGCGGCCTGTCCATCACCCGCACCACGCCCTCCACGATGTCGTCCACGTAGGTGAAGTCGCGCCGCATGCGACCCTCGTTGAACACGTCGATGGGGCGGCCCTCGAGGATCGCGCGGGTGAACAGCATGGGCGACATGTCCGGCCGGCCCCAGGGCCCGTAGACCGTGAAGAACCGCAGCCCCGTGGCGGGAAGCCCGTAGAGGTGGCTGTAGGTGTGGGCCATGAGCTCGTTGGCCCGCTTGGTGGCGGCGTACAGGCTCACCGGGTGGTCCGCGGGGTCGTGCTCGGAGAAGGGCAGCCGGATGTTGCCGCCGTAGACGCTCGAGCTGCTCGCGTACACCAGGTGCGGCATGCCGTGGTGGCGGCAGGCCTCGAGCATGTTCAGGAAGCCCACCAGGTTGGCCTGCGCGTAGACGTGCGGATGGGTGATGGAGTAGCGCACGCCGGGCTGGGCGGCGAGGTGGATCACGCGCTCGAAACGGTGCGCCTCGAACAGGTGCATCAGCGCCGCCGCGTCCACGATGTCGCCCTCGACGGCCGCGAAGCCTTCGCGCGCGCGCAGCCGATCGAGACGCGCACGCTTGAGCGCCGGGTCGTAGTAGTCGTTGAGATTGTCCAGCCCGACCACGGCATGCCCCTCATCGAGCAGGCGCTCGCAGGTGTGCATGCCGATGAAGCCGGCCGCGCCGGTGACGAGGATCTTCATTCAGGGGCTCCGCGCCGCTCCAGTTCCAGCAGCTTGGCGTTCTTGAGGAAGGTGTTCTGACAACCGATGGCGATGTGAACCAGCCCCGCCGCGCCGTCGAGGAAGCCGAGGCGCAGGACGTAGAACTTCAGGAAGCGCGCCGGCGGCGAGAGCAGCAGCTTCGCCACGGAGGCACGCTTGCCGGCGGCGAACGCGGCCTGGGCCTGCAGCGAGGTGTAGCGGTTCTGCTTGTGGAGGTACAGCGCCAGCGTCTCGGCGGACTCGTGCAGCAGGTCGCCCTCCAGCCGCCGCACCGGCACCAGGGCCACCACCTTCTCGTGCACCGGGTCCTCCGACCAGCTGGCCTTGCGCCTGTCGAACAGGCGCAGCGACCAGTCAGGGTAGCCCTCCCCGTGGCGCAGCCAGCGGCCGAGGAAGCGGTTGCGGCGCGCGAACTCGTAGGCGCCACCGGGCGCCCCGGCCAGCGCCCCCTCGATGGCGGCGCGCAGCTCAGGGCTGACCCGCTCGTCGGCATCGATGCACAGCACCCAGTCGTGGCGTGCGCAACCCACGGCGAAGCGCTTCTGCGGGCCGAAGCCCAGCCACTCCTGGCGCACCACCCGCGCGCCGGCGCCCCCGGCGATGGCCACCGTGTCGTCGCGGCTGCCCGAGTCCACCACCACGATCTCGTCGCACCACGCCACGGAGGCCAGCGCGGCCGGCAGGGCGGCGGAGGCATCGCGGGTGATGATCACGCAGGACAGGGGCAGGCGTTCCACGGCGGCCATCACGCCACACCCGTGTTGCGATCGGTCGCGGCCGGCGGCCGCGCCCCCGCGGCAGCGGGACGGTACTCGGGCACCCAGGCCTCGAGCGCGGCGCGCACCTCGGCGTCTCCCGCCGGCGCGGGAGCGTCGAGCCACGCGCGCAGCCGGGCAAGCCAGTCCGCATCCACGGCACCCGCGCGGGCGATGCGCAGCTTCGGGTGCGGCGTGGGCAGCGTGGCCTCGTCGTCGGCGAGCAGCTCCTCGTAGAGCTTCTCGCCGGGCCGCAGGCCGGTGAACTCGATGCGCACGTCCGCCGCGGACGGACCGGACAGGCGGATCAGCTCCCGGGCGAGGTCGGCAATGCGCACCGGTTCGCCCATGTCGAGCACGAAGATCTCCCCGCCCCGGCCCATCAGCGCCGCCTGCAGCACCAGCTGGGCGGCTTCGGGGATGGACATGAAGTAGCGGGTGATCTCCGGGTGCGTCACCGTGACCGGCCCGCCGCGCCGGATCTGCTCGTTGAACTTCGGGATCACGCTGCCATCACTGCCCAGCACGTTGCCGAAGCGCACCGTGACGAAGCGCGTGCCCGCGGCGCCGGCCTGCAGCGCCTGGCAGGCCATCTCCGCCAGCCGCTTGGTGGCACCCATGACGTTCGCCGGGTTGACAGCCTTGTCGGTGGACACCAGCACGAACTCCGCCACGCTCGCCGCCACCGCCGCCTCGGCCACGGTGAGCGTGCCCCGCACGTTGTTGCGCACCGCCTGCCAGGCGTTGCCCGTCTCCATCAGCGGCACGTGCTTGTACGCGGCGGCGTGCAGCACCACGTGCGGGCGCTCGCGGGCCATCACCTCGGCCACGCGGGTGGCGTCCTTGACGTCGCCCACCAGCGCCACGATGGGCGTGGTGCCGTTCTCGAAGGCCTGCTCGATGCGGTACAGGGCGTACTCGGAGCTGTCGAACAGCACCAGCCGTCCGGGCCCGAAGCGCGCCACCTGGCGGCACAGCTCGGAGCCGATGGAGCCGCCCGCCCCCGTCACCATCACCACGCGATGCTCGAGCAGCGCGCGCAGCCCCGTGTCGTCCAGCACCACCGGATCGCGACCCAGCAGGTCGTCGAGCTCCACCTGGCGCAGCTGTCCCAGCCGCACGCGACCCGAGGCGATGTCGTCGAACGAAGGCACGGTCATCACCTTGAGCCCCGCCTCGGTCGCGAGCTGCACCACGCGGCGGCGCACCACGTGGGAAACCCCCGGCATGGCGATGATGGCGTGCCCGACGGCGCGCTCGGATGCGATCTCGTCCACCTGGTCGATGGCGCCGAGCACGGGAATGCCGTGCAGGCTGCGGCCGTGCTTGGCGCGGTCGTCGTCGAGCAGCCCCACCAGGCGCCACTGCGGGCTGGGCGCGATCTCGCGGATCAGCTTGTCGGCCGCCGCCCCGGCGCCGAGGATGAGCACCGGCTCGCCTCCGATGCGCGCCAGCGAGGCGAGACGCCCCTCCTTCCAGGCCCGGTAGGCCATGCGGCTGCCGCCCATGGCCAGCAGCAGCAGCACGGGCTGCAGGATGTACACGGAGCGCGGCACGTCCGTGGTGAGCCCCGCGAGCACCAGCGCCGCGGGCGCCACCAGCGAGGCCGCCGCCACGGACAGCACGATGACACGGATGTCGTGCAGGCTGGCGTAGCGCCACAGGCCGCGATACAGCCCGGAGAACCAGAACAGCACGCCCTGCACCGCGGCCACCACCAGCACCGTGCGCAGCATCGCGCCCAGGTAGGGCGAGGGGACGTCGAGGTTGAAGCGCAGCCAGAACGCCGCGCACCAGGCCAGGCCGGACGCCACCAGGTCGTGCAGGACCGCCAGGGCGGTGCGGGCGCGTACGGGCAGCTTCATTCCGCCTTCGCTCCGGCGCGCCTCATGCCGCCGCCCGACGTCGCGACCACGCGCGGTCCACCGCCAGCATGGCGGCCGCGATCAGCATCGCCGGCACCGCCAGCACGGCAAGCTGCACGGCGGGCGCACGGCCCAGCGCCAGCAGCGCGGCCCCCGCGCCCGTGGCCATCAGGGCGTACTCGGCCAGCGCCGTGCGGCGATGGCTCCATCCCAGAAGGATCAGGCGCTGGTAGTAGTGGCTGCGATGTGCCTGCCACACGCGCTCGCCGCGCAAAGCCCGGCGCAGCAGCGTGACGCTCGCGTCCACCACGAACGGCGCGAACGAAGCGGCCGGAAACCACCATGGCCAAAGCCCGCGCTGCCAGCCCACGAGGCCGAGGGCAGCGGCAAGGAAGCCCAGCGGCACGGATCCCGCGTCACCCATGAAGATGCGCGCCGGCGGGAAGTTGGACAGCAGGAAAGCCGCAGCGGCAGCAGCCACCGACGCGCACAACCAGGCGAGCGACGCATCGCCGCCGATCGCCGCCGCCAGGGCATAGGTGCCGAAGCCTGCCACGGCCATGCCTCCCGCGAGCCCGTCGGCGCCGTCCATGAAGTTGTAGAGGTTCGCCATCCACCCCAGCGCCAGGGCGAGCGCTGCCAGCAGCAGCCACGGCACTTCGGGCACGGACGCTGCGCAGAAGGCGGCGCACACGGCCACGTGCACCACCAGCCGCAGCCCCGAGGGCAGGGAGCGCCAGTCGTCCACGAGGGACACGGCCACCAGCGCCGCTGCAGCGGCCACCAGCGGCAGCGGGGCACGCAACCAGAGGGCGGCAGCCAGCACGCCCGCCATGATCGCGATCCCGCCCGTCCGGGGGACGGGGCGCGCGTGCAGGGAACGCTCGTTGGGCTCGTCGAGCAGCAGCGCGCGGCCGCGTTCCGACAGCAGTGCGTGCAGCACGAGGCGGCCGAGCAGGAATGCGATGAGGGGTGCGAGCGGTGCCAACGTTGGTGGGTGCGGTCGGCGCGGCCTCGCTCGGTCGCGCGGACCGTATTCTACCGGCCGGGGGCCTGCGCCGAGGCGGCCAGCGTGCGCGCCAGCGCCTCGTCCACCGTGAAGGGAGGGCGCCAGCGCAGTGCCGCGCGGATCGCCCCGGAGTCGATGGCGAGCGATCCGGTGAGGCGCTGCGCAGCCGCGCGCCGGCCGGCCAGGGTCGCCGCCGCACGCAGCACTGCCGGCGGGCACGGCCACAGCCGGGCGTGCACGCCCATGGCCGCCGCGCAGCGGCGCAGCAGTTCGGGTGTGGACAGGTCCTCGCCGTCGCTCACCAGGAAGGTACGGCCCACGGCGGCGGCGTCTCCCAGGCACGTGGCGATGGCGTCGGCGAGGTTGTCCACGTACAGGAGGCTGCGGCGGTTGCGGATCGAGGCGAGCGGCAGCGGCAGCCCCCGCCGCAGGGCCGACACCATGCGCTCGAAATTGCCCCCCGCGCCGGGACCGTACAGCAGCGGTGGCCGCAGCACCGTCACCGCCAGGCCCGTGGCGGCGCTCACTCGCGCCAGCTCGAGCTCGGCCTCCCACTTGCTGATCGCGTAGGGTTCGGCCGGTGCAGGCGCGTCCCGCTCGCTCAGGATCCGCTCGCCGCTGTCCTCGCCGTGCACCTTCACCGTGCTGACGAACAACAGCCGCCTGACGCCCGCAGCGGCCGCCTCGCGCGCCAGGCGCACCGTGCCGGCGGTGTTCACGGCGCGGAACGCCTCCAGCGGGTCCGGCGCGGTCTCGTTCATCACGTGCACCCGCGCCGCGAGGTGCACCACCGCCTCGCACCCGGCCAGGGCCGCGCGCCAGTCGGTGCCCGCCCCGATGTCGCCCACCGCCACGACCGAGGCTGCCCCCGGCACCTTCGCCCGCCGGACGGCGGCCACGCAGTCCATGCCGCGTGCCGCCAGCACCGGCAGCAGCGCGCGGCCCACGAAGCCGCCTGCGCCCGTCACCAGCACCTTCATCGCGGACGTCCCAGGAACTGCGGCAGGCGCGAGGCGACCTTGCGCACCATGAACCACGGGCTCCAGCCGAAGCCCAGCTCGCGCCACGCCCGCCACGCCTCGAGGTTGCCTCTCACCACGTTGCCCACCGAGCGATTGGTCTCGCCGCCCATGCGCATGCGCACCAGGAGCCGAGGCAGGTAGCGGCTGCGGATGCGGCGACGCTCGAACAGCCTCAGCATCAGCTCGTAGTCGGCCTGCAACCGGTAGCGGATGTCGAAGCCGCCCTCGGCGAGCAGCACTTCGCGCCGGCAGTAGAAGGTGGGGTGGGCGGGCATCCAGCCCCTGGCGACCAGGCCGGGCACGTGCTCGCGCGACTTCCACCAGCGCACCACGCGGCTGGTGTCGCCCGCGTCCACGTAGACCAGGTCGCCGTGGCAGGCATCCACGTCCCCGGGCGCGAGAGCGTGCGCGATCGAAGCCAGGGCGTCGCGGTCGGCGAACACGTCGTCGGCGTTCAGGAAGCCCGCGTAGTCGCCGCGGGCCAGGCGCAGGCCCTTGTTCATGGCGTCGTAGAGGCCACGATCGGGCTCGCTCACCAGCACCGCGAGGCGTTCGCGGTTGCGCTCGAGGATCTCGCGCGTGCCGTCGGTGGAACCGCCGTCCACGACCACGTGCTCTCGATGGGGCCAGCTCTGCCCGGCCACCGAGTCGAGCGTGTCCTGGATGGTGGCCGCGGCGTTGAAGCACACGGTGATCACCGTGAGCCGCGGGGCCGGCGGTGCGGCGCTCAGATTCCCGGCCATCGGTAGAAGGTGGCGAAGGCCAGCGCGTTGTTGGCCAGGTAGGCGAGGCGGGCCAGCGGCCGCCCGGCCACGGGAATGGCGAGCACGCCGCGCAGCAGCGCAGCGAGCAGCGCGAGCCAGGCCGCGCGCAGCGAGGCCGGACCGAACTTCAGCCGCTCGAAGCTCGCGAGTTCGCGGATGCGCGCCGGGCGGACCTGCAGCGACTTGTTGTCGCCGTGCAGGCGGTAGCCGGCGGCAGGCTCGTCGCGCTCGATCCAGCCGAAGCGCCGCCACGCCTCCCAGAAGAACACCGCGTCGAAGGCGTAGTGGAATTCCGCGCGCAACGGCACGGCCTGCATCACCTCGCGCCGCCAGAAGGTGGCCGGTTGCAGAACCGAGGCACGCCAGGGCAGGTTGGCGAGGCTGTCGAGGGGGTGGTAGCGCAGGTTCACGGGTCGCAGCACGCGCCCGTCCGCGTCCAGGTAGCTGCCCCCGAAGCTCACCAGTCCTGCGACCGGATCGGCCTGCAGCTCGGCACACGCGCGTTCCAGGACGCGGTCGTGCAGGTAGCAGTCATCGGAGTTGAGCCAGCCCAGCACGTCGCCGCGCGCCTCGGCGAAGGCCTTGCGCAGCGCGTCGGCCTGGCCCGCGTCGCTGCGGCTCACCAGCCGGAAGCGCGGATCGGACGCGGTGTAGCGTCCGATCACCTCGAGCGACTCGTCGGTGGAGCCGCCGTCGGCGATCAGCACCTCGAGCTCGCGATGGGTCTGGCGCGCCAGGCTGCCCAGGCAGGCGTCCAGGAAACGGCCCTGCTGGAAGGACGGCACGGCGACGCTGACCAGCACCGCCTAGGACTCCGCGGGCGCGAACAGCAGGTCGAGCTCCCTCAGGCCCGCGCCCTGCTCCGGCGGCGTGCGCAGCACGTCCACCACGTCGAAGGGGACGAAGCCCGACTCTTCCATGAAGTCCAGAAGGTCGGGCAATCGCGTGGCACCCGAATAGGACGGCAGCACCGCGGCCTCCAGCAGCACGCCGGCGCAGCGCGGCAGCAGTCCGGTCGCGCCGCGCAGAACGTCCAGTTCAGTGCCCTGTGTGTCCACCTTGAGCAGTGCGCGCGAGGGCGCGCCCGCGGGGAACTCGTCGTCGAGGCGCACGCAGGGCACGACAATGCGCTCGCGGTCCGGCTCGTGCGCGTGCGCCAGCAGCGAGCTGTTCACGGAATCGGCCTGGACGTGCAGCGTCACCTCGCCGGGATCGCGCCCCACGGCGGCCGCGTGGCTGCGGCCCGTGATGCCGAAACGCGCGCGCACGGCCTCCAGGCGGGCGTGCACCCGCGGATCGGGCTCGAAGCTGTGCACGGGCACGCGCGGCCATGCCACGTGAGCCATGTAGGCGAACTGGCCGGCGTTGGCGCCCACGTCGATGACGGCGTCGATGGCGGCGAAGCGCGGCAGGCGCGACAGGCGCACCAGGTTGGCGAGCAGGCCGAAGGAGACCAGCTCCGGGTGGCGCAGCCGGCGCAGGAAGCACCCGGGGGCGGCGGCGATGGCGAGGGAGGCGGGCAGGAGGCGTTCGAGGTACATCGCGTCAGCCGGCGACCTTGCGCAGAAACTCGTTGCGCAGCCGGTCGGGAGCGTGCGCCTCGGCGAAGCGTGCCGTGCCTTGCACCATCGACCGGTACGCTTCGCTGCCGGGCGGGGGCACGGACGCGAACACGGCATCGAGGTCGGCGCCCGGGGGCACGGCGATGCCGCAGCGGTAGGTCCTCAGCATCCGCCCGCACCATCCGGCGTCGAAGACGATGGCGGGGCGCCCGGCCCGTGCGGCGAGGTACAGCGTGGCGGCCTCCATGCGCGCATCCCAGTGGTCGTAGAGCATGACGAGGTAGTCTGCGGCAGCAGCCTGCCCGAGCAGTTCGACCTCGGGCAGGACACCCTCGCGGAAGCCCGCGAAGCCCTGCAGCATGGGCAGGGCCGCACGGGCGGCCGCGTCGGCGAAGGCGCCGGCCACCGTGAGGTTACCGAGTTCGGGATGCGCGGTGAACAGCGGCACGAGCCTCTCCAGTCCCTTGCCGGGGCGTACCTGCCCGGCCACCAGGAAGCGGACGCCGCCGCCGGCATCGGACCTCGGCGGCGTCTCCTCGGCCGCGCGCGGCAGCTCGAGCGAGGGCAGCGTGTCCACGTGACCCGCGGCCCTGGCGCCGAGCGCCTCGCGCCAGGCTTCCGCCAGTTCGGCGGTGCGCAGGAACAGGCGGTGCGTCGGCTGGCTCACGAAGCCGCGCACCAGGCCGAGCAGCGCCGGCAAGCGAGAGATGCGCTCGGGGCCGGCCACGTAAAGGATGCCGAGCCTGCCACTCTCCGGACGGAATCCCGGCAGCCGCCAGGCTGCCGCCACGGTGGCGAGGTGTCCATCGAGCAGCAGTGCCGGCAGGCGCTCCGCGTCCTTCGCGAGCCAGCGCAGCGCCCAGGCGGTGGAAGCGACGAAGTGCGGCGACGGGGACGGATAGCGATCGAGGGGCGCCACGGCTTCGAGCTGCCGCGCGACCGATCGCAGTCGCCCGTCGAGCCCCACAGCAGGGATCGCGAAACGCACGTTCGCCTCCGGGCAGAGCGCGCGGGCCGTGGCAAGCAGCGTCTGGGCCGGATGTCCCGGCGCCGTGAACCACGGCTGCACGACGCGAAGCCGCGGCGCGCCGTCACGCCGTTCCGGCGACATCGTGTACCAGCGCCTCGTAGGCACGCGCGAAAGCGCGCTGGCGCGCGGGAAACGCCGCTGCCGCACGCGCCTGCGCATGCGCATCGGCCTCGGGATCGAAGCCCTCCCATGCCGACTGCATGGCGTCGGCCAGCGCACCGGCGTCGTCGGGGTCGAAGAACGCGGCGCGCTCGGGTGCCTGTTCACGGTGGACCGGAAGCGAGGACAGCAGCACCTGCTTGCCCAGCGTCTTCGCCTCCTCCACGCTGGTGCTCCAGCCCTCGGAACGCGACGGATTGATGATGGCCACCGCCGAGCGCATCAGCCCCATGAGGTCGGGAAACGGCACGATGCCGAGCACCCGGAACGCGTCGCTCACGCCGCAGGCCCGGGCGTGCTCCATGAGGGCGGGAAAGTGCCCGGGCTGGCGGTAGTCCTGGGTGTTGCCCGTGGCCAGCACCAGCGGCGCCACGCGCCGCCCGCGCAGAATGCGCAGCGCATCCACAGCCAGGCGATGGTTCTTGTGCACCCAGAACTGGTTGGGCAGCAGGAAGTGCCGCCCCTCGAATCCGTGCTTCGCCTGCAGCGACTCGATGCCGGGCCAGCGCTCCGGGTGGTCGAGCGCTGCGACGAAGGGCAGCACCACGACCTTGGCCACGGCCTCTGGTGCGAAGCTCGCGAGATCGTTGCGCGCATCCTGGCTGGAGAGGATGACGCGCGTGCCATTGCGGCACCACTTGCGGTATTCCGACTCGCGCAGCGCGATCTCCTGCGGCGTGAACAACTGCGGGAGCTTCACGTGCTGGAAGTCGGCGATCCACGGCAGCGTGGGGAAGCGCGAGGCGCGGCCGAGGTGGGCCGAATGGGACAGCACCCGGATGCCGCGCCGCCTCATGAAGCCCTCGAGGAAGGGGTCGAATCCCAGCGTCTCGCCCGTGGCCTTGCGCAGCCACCACGCGGCGGAGCGCCGCTCGATCCACGCGGTGCGCAGGAAGTCCACCGGCGGGAAGCCGGCAGCCAGGTCGAGACGCGCGGCACGCGCGCACAGCACCACCGGCTCCACCGTGCGATCGGGCTGGGCGTGCAGCGCGTTGAAGAGGTTGCGGAAGTAGTTGAGGCCGCCGAGCCACTCGCTGCCGGTGAGCGGCTGGACGAAGGCGACCCGGATCATGGCGCCCCGTCGCGGAACCAGCGCGCCACCGCATTGACGCCCTGCTCCCAGCCCACCGCCGGGCGCCACGGCAGCGCCAAGGCCCGGCCCGCGTCGGCCACCAGCGAAACCGGGTCGCCCGCCTTCGACTCGCCCGTGAAGGCAGGATCGCCCGCGACCCCGAGTTCGCGGAACAGTGAACCGAGGATCTCGCGGGTGGATGCCGCTCGCCCGGTCCCGCCGTTGATCACCGGGCTCTCCCCGGAGGCAAGGCGCACGCTGGCCGCGAGAAGCGCTGCCGCGTCGTCCACGTGCAGCCAGTCGCGCAGCTCGGCGCCGGTGCCGAAGAAGCGGCGCTCGCCGCGCGCGGCCTTGTTGCAGGCGTCCCACAGCAGCTGCTTGCGCAGGCCGGCGCCGTACACCGAGAACAGCCGCACCGCGACTGAGGCGACCCCGCACGAGCGGGCATAGCTGCGGCACAGGTCCTCGGCCATCTTCTTGTGCATGCCGTACGGCGACATCGGGCGGCGCGGCGCGCTCTCGGGGATCGGGCCGGGAGAGGCCTCGCCATAGACACCCGCGCTCGAGCACAGCACCACCCGGGCGCCGCGGGCATGCAACCGCACGTACTCGAGCACGTCGGCCGTGCAGCCCACTGTGCGCTGGAAATCCGCGTGCGGGTGCGCCACGGAGAACCCCACCGAGGCACCGCCGGCGCAGTGCACGATGGCCTGGGGCTCCCCGCCGTAGGTGACGAGCGCTTCCAGCGACACGTCCGCCTGGTGCCAGTCGGCCAGGCCCCAGGTGCGCCATTCCTCGCGCCCCCAGGCGCCGTGGCCGATGCCGCGCACGATCCAGCCTTCGGCCGCCAGTCGCCGCGCCACGTGGCGGCCGATGAAGCCGTGCGCGCCAGTGACCAGCGCGGTGTCAGCCACGGGGCTTCTCCGCCACGAAGGAGTAGAGCCTGCCCGGCGCGTCGAGGCGCGCCCCGGCCCATGCCACCACGGCGCGCGGGATGAGGCCCGGCCAGGGAAGGTGCACGCGGCGCGCGAGCGCGGTGCGAACGTCCTCCACCGTCTGCGGGAAGGTGTTGGCATCGCTCTGCCACGGATTGACCACGCGCAGCAGCCGCAGGCCGGCGCCTTCGATGGCGGCCGTGTACTCGCGCAGCAGGTAGGCGTGCTCTCCGCCGTAGAAGCGGTGCAGCGGATGGGAGTCCAGGAATGCTGGAAGATCCGTCTCGCGCGAGATCACGTGCTCCCGGAGCGCCACGAACCGGCCGCCGGGCACGAGCACCCGCGCCGCGTCGGCGCACAGGCGCCGCAGATCGGCCGCATGGTGCAGCACCGCCCGACAGTGCACGAGATCGAAGCTCGCGTCCGGGTATGGGATATCGCTGGCATCTGCAACCCG
>CAZXJW010000023.1:8821-20356 GCA_964641005.1 uncultured Rhodocyclaceae bacterium | reverse complement strand
CCGTAGAGCAGGATGTCGGCGTCGGCCTTGAGGGCGTCGTGCCAGCGCACGAGGGTGGCGGCGCGGCGCTCGGCCTCCGCGGCATCGAGGAAGCTCGAGCCCAGGAACAGGCCGCCCTCGGTGCCGTGACCCACGAGGTGGAGGGCGTCGAGCTCGCGCATTTCCTCCAGCAGGCGGGTGACGGCCTCGATCCCGTCGGTGTCCGGGTCCAGCACCACCACCCGGGCGCCGTCACCCGCCGCGCCGGCCAGCGAGGCGGCAAGGCCGGCGGCGTCGGGCACCGTGGCGTCCACGACGATCAGTTCATGGCGGACGTCCGCGCCTGCGCCGGGCGAGCCGATCCCCGGCACCAGGTCGGCCGAGAGGAGCCAGCGGGGCTCGAGCGCCTCCAGGCGCGGGCGGTCGGCCACGCGCGGGAGGGTGGATTTTCGGAGCGAGGGCGCCATGAGGGAACGAACGGGATAACGACCCGTCACCCTCACGCTTTAGCAAGTTCCGCGCGGTGGGCGCATTTCGGCGCCCCGTGACGCGTTGCGTCACTCCCCTACGACGCGAGGAAAGCGCCTACGGAGCCACCCGGGGGCCCGCGGGGGGTGGATCCAGGCGCAGCCACAGGGTGACCGGACCGTCGTTGACCAGGCCCACGCGCATGTGGGCGCCGAACACCCCGCCTTGAACCGGCGCGTGGCGCTCGCGCGCCAGCGCGAGCACGCGCTCGAACAGCCGCCGCCCGTCCTCCGGTGGGGCGGCACCGCTGAAACCGGGCCGGTTGCCGCTGCGCAGGTCCGCCGCGAGGGTGAACTGCGGCACAAGCAGCAGGCCGCCAGCCGTGTCCACGAGCGAGCGGTTCATGCGCCCGGCCTCGTCGCCGAACACCCGCAGTCGCAGGATCTTCTCCACCAGCCGGACGGCCTGCTCCTCGCCGTCGCCCGGCTCGGCGCACACCAGCACCAGCAGCCCGGGGCCGATGGCGCCCACCACCGCGCCATCGACCTCGACGCGGGCTTCGGCGACCCGCTGCAGCAGGCCGATCACGCACACCCCCCCGCCGATGTCGCACGGCTGTCACGTTGTGCCGCCAGCATCCCGCCCCGCATGCGCATCCTCCTCGTGTCGGACGTCTATTTCCCCCGGGTCAACGGGGTCTCCACGTCCATCCAGACCTTCCGCCGGGCGCTCGGCGAACTCGGCCACCACACCACGCTGGTCGCGCCGGCCTATCCGGCGCCATGGCCCGACGACCCGGACACCGTGCGCATCGCCTCGCGCTACGTGCCGCTCGATCCGGAGGACCGGATGATGCGCGCCGCGCCCATCCGCGCCCTGCTGCCGCGCCTGGCGGCCGGGCGCTTCGACCTCGTCCACGTCCAGACGCCGTTCGTGGCCCACTACCTCGGGCTGCAGCTTGCCCGGCGCCTCGGCCTGCCCTGCGTGGAGACCTACCACACCTTCTTCGAAGAGTACCTGTTCCACTACGTGCCCTTCCTGCCGCGCGGCTGGCTGCGGGCGGCGGCGCGGCGCTTCTCGCGCGCCCAGGGCAATGCCGTGGATGCGCTCGTGGTCCCCTCCTCGGCGATGCGCGACGTGCTGGCCGGCTACGGGGTGCGCTCGCCCATGGCGGTCATCCCCACCGGCATCCCGCTGGGGGAGTTCGGTGGCGGGGAGGGGCGGCGCTTCCGGGATGCCATGGGCATCGCGCCGGAGGTGCCGCTGCTGCTGTTCGTGGGTCGGGTGGCACACGAGAAGAACATCGGCTTCCTGGTGGAGGCACTGGCACGGGTGCGCCGGTCGGTGCCGCGGGCCATGCTCGCGATCGCCGGCGAGGGCCCCGCGCTGGCTTCGCTGCACCGCCAGGTGGACGGCCTCGGCCTGGGCGACGCGGTGCGCTTCACCGGCTACCTGGACCGGCGCGGCGCGCTGCTCGACTGCTACGCGGCGGCCGATGCCTTCGTGTTCGCCTCGCGCACCGAGACCCAGGGACTGGTGCTGCTGGAGGCCATGGCGCTGGGCATCCCGGTGGTGTCCACGGCGGTGATGGGCACCCGCGACGTGGTGGGCCCCGGCCGCGGCGCGCTGGTGCCGGCGGACGACGTGGACGAGTTCGCCGCGGCGGTGGTGCGGCTGCTGGGCGACCCCGCGCTGCGCAGCCGGCTGTCGGAGCAGGGGCGTGCCTACGTGCGCGAATGGCAGGCCGACGCGCTGGCGCGACGCATGGAGGCGTTCTACGCGCAACTCACCGCGGCAGCGCCCGCAGCCAGTCCAGTTCCAGGCTGAAGGGGCCTGCCTGGCGGTCGGCGATCAGCAGGCCGAGCCAGCGGACCTGTGCCGGATCCAGGGGCGGTGCATCGGGAACCGGCTGGCCCCGGAAGCGCGGCTCGAAGCGCGCCCAGGGCAGCTCCACCTCGGCCCACTCGCCCGCGGGCGCCGTGAAGCCGGCGTGGTACTGCACGCCGTCGAAGCCCTCGCCGGTGCGCAGGCTGAAGCGGTAGCGCTTGCCGTCGCCGCGCAGGCGCAGCACGATGCCCCCGGCCCCGGAGAAGTCGTGCCCGGCCGGTCCGCAGCGCAGCGAGGCGAAGCCGCCGCCGTCCTCCAGGGAGACCACGCCCGCGAACAGCAGCGTGCCCGCGTCCGACACCCGGGCCGTGGACGCCGAGCGGCCGCCCATCACCACGTCGTCCACCGGCCGCCAGTGGAGGGTGGCGGCCTGGAGCGCGAACGCCGCGGCGGCCACGATGGTCAATGGCACGGCCGTACCCGGCGAGGCGACGCGATCCCGCGTCCCCGGCCCGGTCCGTCCTCACCCACCCGGAGAGCCCGTCCATGAGCGTCACGTCCCGACCCGAATCCGTCGCCACCCTCGCCGGGGGCTGCTTCTGGTGCCTCGAGGCCGTCTACCTGCGGCTGGCCGGGGTGCTGGGGGTGAAGTCGGGCTACATGGGCGGGCACACCGCCAACCCCACCTACCGCGACGTCTGCGAGGGGGACACGGGGCATGCCGAGGTGGTGCAGGTGCGATTCGACCCCGCGGTGGTGGATTTCGCCGGGCTGCTCGAGGTGTTCTTCGCCATCCACGACCCCACCACGCCGGACCGCCAGGGCAACGACGTGGGCAGCCAGTACCGCTCGGCGATCTTCTTCCACGACGCGCAGCAGGAGCGCGTCGCCCGCGACACCATCGCCGCCCTCGAGCGCGACGGCGCCTTCGCCGACCCCGTGGTCACCCAGGTGGTGCCCGCGGCGCAGTTCCATCCGGCGGAGGATCATCACGACGACTACTTCGCCCGCAATCCGAACCAGCCGTACTGCCGCTTCGTGGTCGGGCCGAAGGTCGAGAAGTTCCTGCGCCGCTTCCCGCGCCAGGCCACGGGTCGCTGAGGCGGCCTCAGGGGGCCGCCACCGACCAGACGCCACCGTCGGGCTGGCAGGCCACACCGCGCACCGTGGCGGCCTTCGCGCCGGTGGTGCGCAGCACGAAGCCGCGGCACGGCTGGCCGCCGCGCACGGCATCCCTCGAGGCAGTGAGGGCATGGCGCGTGCCGCCCGAGGACCAGGTCACCGTGCGGCCGTTGCGGGCCAGTTCGAGGGCGAGGGCGGCGCAGGCGCGGTCGGCGTCGTCGAGCTCCACCCCGGCGAGGGCGGCGAGCGTGCCGCCACCCGGCGTGGCACTGGCGGGGTCGGACAGTGCACGCGCCACCGCGGCACGATCGCAGCGGCCCCGGGTGATGCCGTAGTCGGCCGCCCAGATCCTTCCGGTGTAGCCGACGTAGCCGCCCGGCCCTGCAACGGCAGTTTGCGCCGCTTCGGGCGCCGCCTTTGCGTCGTCGGGCGCCAGGTCGGCGGCGACGGCGTTGAGCGTGAGCGCCAGCGCGGCGCAGGCGAGCAGCAGGGCGGCTGCGGAGGTGAAACGGCTGCTGTCCATGGGAGCGGTCCGGAATGTTGCGCGTGCGCGGGGGTGCGCTTCCCCATGCAAGCGCCGTGCGCACGGGGCGTGCTGTCGTTGCGCCGCGACAGGGGCGGATGCGGCGCGGGCCGGATGCGCGCGGCGCAACCTGCGAGCGCGCGATGCCGGCGCGCAGTGCGTTTTCAGAGGGAAAAACCGTTGCAAAGCCCTTGTCATATCCCTGTGGATTGTGCATTCTCCGGGCGCGCTGTCGTCACGGCGCAGTGCGCCGTACGAGAGAAATCCAGACGCAAGTCCCATACGTCACCTGTCGCCAACCCCGGATCGGAGGCATTGATGGCCGTAGCCAAGAAACCCGCTGCCAAGAAGCCCGCTGCCAAGAAGGCAGCGCCCGCCAAGAAGCCCGCTGCCAAGAAGGCGGCGCCCGCCAAGAAGCCTGCAGCGAAGAAGGCGGCTCCTGCCAAGAAGGCGGCACCCGCGAAGAAGGCCGCGCCCGCCAAGAAGGCGCCCGCCAAGAAGCGCACTCCGAACGCCGCCTTCATGAAGCCCATGACCCCGAGCGCCACGCTCGCCGCCGTCATCGGCGACAAGGCGATGCCGCGCACCGAAGTCACCAAGAAGGTCTGGGACTACATCAAGAAGCACAACCTGCAGGACGCCAAGAACAAGCGGATGATCAACGCCGACGACAAGCTCAAGGCCGTGTTCGGCGGCAAGAAGCAGGTCTCGATGTTCGAGATGACCAAGCTGGTCAGCAATCACCTGGGCTGATCCTGCCCGTGGCACGCGGCGGCCGGCAGGCACGCCGCGTGCATTCTCCCCGGTGACGGGGCGCTGCACTCACCGGCGCAGCCCTGAAACAGCCACCGATGGAAGTCCGCCTCAGTTCCTGCCGACCATGCGTTCCCTGATACTCGCGTCGATCCTCTGCTCGCTGCTCGTGGCGGGCGGTTGCGCCGTCACCACCACCTCGGGCATGGGCACGCCGGAGGGCCAGGCCATCGCAGCCGTGGACCCCGGTCCCTGGTACTCGGACTCCGCGTCCGCCGTGTTCAGGCCGGTGGGCCCGGGCGATTTCCGGCAGGCCTACTGGTGGCAGGGTGACCCGGTCTGGACGGCGTTCCTGCTGCCGGGTGCGCCCGGATCCGTCGCCACCTCGCGGGCCGGCAACTAGCAGCCGTCCGGGCCGCGGCCCGGGTGATCCCTCAGAAAGTGCCTCAGGCACAGCCGCAGCATCGCGGTGCGCTTCAGGTCGCCGCAGCGGCTGGCATGCTCGATGTCGTCGCGGATCATCGCCGCCACCCGCAATTCCCCCGAGGGCGTGCGCATGAGATAGCTGCCCAGCTCGGCAGCCGCCATCTCCGGGATGTGCTCGTGGGCGGCGATGGCGAGGATCTCCTCCTCGGTCAGCTCCGACAGAGCGATGCAGTCTTCGATGGTGAGCATGGCCCGATGCCTCCTGCGGGTTCCCGTGCTGTCATGAGACTGCAACGGCGGCCGGCCCGGGTTGATCTGCGACAAGCGCGGCGCCGCCCGCGGCCGCGCAGGACGCCCGTGGCGGCGTTCAGGCGCGGTGATAGGCCGAAACCCTCTCCACCTCGTTGCGCGAGCCCAGGAACACCGCCACGCGTTCGTGCAGGGTCCCGGGCTTCAGGTCGAGGATGCGCCGGCGCCCGTCGGTGGCGGCACCGCCGGCCTGCTCGACGATCATGGCCATGGGATTGGCCTCGTACATCAGGCGCAGCTTGCCGGGCTTGTCCGGCTCGCGCGCATCGCGCGGGTACATGAAGATCCCGCCGCGCGACAGGATGCGGTGCACGTCGGCCACCATCGAGGCCACCCAGCGCATGTTGAAGTCCTTGCCGCGCGGCCCGGTCTTCCCGGCCAGCAGTTCGTCCACGTAGCGGCGCACCGGCGCCTCCCAGTGGCGCTGGTTGGACATGTTGATGGCGAACTCGCGGGTGTCCTCGGGGATGCGCAGGTTCTCCTGGGTGAGGATGAAGCTGCCCATCTCGCGGTCGAGCGTGAAGCAGTGCACGCCGTTGCCGAGGGTGAGCACGAGCAGCGTGGTGGGTCCGTACACGGCATAGCCCGCGCACACCTGGCGGGCGCCGGGCTGCAGGAAGTGCTGCTCCTCGGGGGCGATCACGCCCTCGGGGCAGCGCAGCACCGAGAATATGGTGCCCACGGACACGTTCACGTCGATGTTCGACGAGCCGTCGAGCGGGTCGAACAGCAGCAGGTACTCGCCCTTCGGGTAGCGGTGCGGGATGGCATAGGGCTTCTCCATCTCCTCGGAGGCCATGGCGGCGAGGTGCCCGCCCCACTCGTTGGCCTCCAGCAGGATCTCGTTGGAGATCACGTCGAGCTTCTTCTGCACCTCGCCCTGCACGTTGTCCGTGCCGGCGCTGCCCAGCACGCCGGCCAGGCCGCCCTTGCCGATGGCGATGCTGATGGCCTTGCAGGCGCGCGCCACCACCTCCACCAGAAGGCGCAGGTCGCCCTCGATGTGCGCCGCTGCGCGCTGTTCTTCGATGAGGTGACGGGTGAGGGTGACGCCTTTCATGTGGGAGCGGCCTTGCGGTGGGGGTTGTGGCGGGCGGGTTCCGGCGCAGCAGGGTGCGGCATGCCGGCCCTGCGCGGGCGGGCGGCAGTATAGCGGCAGGCGGCGCCCCGGCCGCCGTGCTCAGCCGCAGGCGGCCAGGAAGCGGGCACGCGCCCGGTCGAGCTCGCGGCGCGCCCGCCCCAGTTCCTCGGGAGAGGGCTCCTGCACCCAGATGGCGTGCGGGCGAACCGACTCCACCACGAGGTACAGGAAGCGCGGCCGCGACCCGGTGAGCCGCTCCACGCCCTCGAGGTAGAGGGCCGCCTGCAGGTCGTAGCCGAAGCGCTCGCGCGACTTCGCGAAGCGCTGCGGCCGGATGTCGATGGCGGTCTTGAGTTCGAGGATGACCTCCTCGGTGAAGCAGTCCGGTCGGCCCTTCCAGCGTCCGCCCGCCGGGTCGCTCCAGTAGATCGACAGCTCCTTCTCGCCGCGCTCGAGCCAGCCGGCCAGGGGGGGGCGGGTGCACTCGTGGACGGCGCGGGCCATGGCGCGAAGCGACTCGCAGTCGCGGGTGGACAGCCAGGTGCGCTCGAACAGCTCGCCGGGGCCGCTGGCGCGGGGCGCCGCCATGCCGGGCGCGGCCTGAACGAAGCCCTCGTCGAAGCGCTCCGGTTCGAGCAGCATGGCGTGCAGGGCGTCGCCGAGCGAGGCCTCGCGCGGAGCGGGATGGGACACCTTGGCCTGCTCGGGCGTCATGCCGTGGCGCAGGAAGCGCCGCAGCGCCGAACTCGACACGTAGTCGGCGCAGGCCAGGTAGTCGGCCAGCGGTTCGCGGCGCGTGAAGCACGCGCCCGGCGCGGGTGGGGGGTCGGCCGTCGCGGTACCGGAACTCATGGGGGCATTGTAGGCGCGGCCCTGCCGCGCGGCCCCGGCTCAGTGCAGGACGCGGCCCTGGAGCTCCGCCACGCGCTGGCGGGCCTGCGAGAGGTGCGGATGGATGCGCAGCGCCGCCTCGAACGCGAACAGCGCGCCCCCGGCATCCCCCATGCCGGCCAGCACCTCGGCGAGGCTGCACAGGGCGCCGAAGTGGCGCGGCTCGAGTTCGAGGGCGCGGTGCAGGCTGGCGAGGCACTCGTCGTCGCGCTCCTGCAGGTAGTAGAGCGTGGCCTGCTTGTTCCAGGCCTCCGCGTAGCCGGGGTCGGCGCGCAGCAGGCGGGCGAGGCGCGTCTCGGCGAGATCGTGGCACTGCTCCGCGATCTCGGTGGCGGCGAGGTCGAGGTCGCGTGCGGCGCGGCGGTGCGGGTGATGCATCCAGAGGGACCAGATGCGCGCCTCGGTGAACTCGGCCTGCGAGCCGTCGGCGCTGGCGGCCAGCGCCGGGAACAGCGCGTCGAGGGCGCCCGGCAGCCGGGAAGAGGGCGCCCTGCGGCTGGCGACCAGGGCGAGGGTGGAGGTGTAACGGCTCGCTTGCATGCGCGACTCCTGCCGCGAACAATCCGTCCATGATGATGCAAGAGGCGCGCCCGTGGCTGGAAGGCCGCGCGCGGCCGGACGGGAGGAAGCGATGCGCGGTGCGGTGATGGCGGTGCTCGTGCTGCTGGCGGCGGTGCCGGTCCGGGCGCAGGACCCGGTGCACGAGGGCATGGTGTACGTGGTGGATGCGAAGTTCGACCTCGAGGAGGTGCTCGAGGAGGTGCTGGTGCGCCGGCGTCCGCAGCGGGTGGAGAGGTTCTGGGTGGTGGTCACGGGCGACGAGGTGTCGCGCATGACCCGCAGCACGGGCATCCACGACCCGCAGCTCGCCCGCGCCGTGGACCTGGTGCGCCAGTTCGGCGCCATCCTCTACGCCTGCGAGCGGGACCTGCAACGGCTGGGAATCCCGGCCGAGGGCCTGCTGCCCTGGGTGGAGCCGCTCAAGGGCTTCGACGCGCAGGCGCCGCGTGCAGCCGACGCGCGCTTCTACGCCGGCGAGGATCCGTCCCTGTTCCCCGAGGCCGAGCCGCAGCTTCGCCGGCTGCGGGCGGCCTGCTCCGCTGGCGCGGACTGAGCCGGGGCCCTCAGGCGCGCGCGGCCGGGGCGCCGGAGGCCGCCGCCGCGGGCGCTCCCCACAGCGCCATCACCACGGCCGAGTCGCTCACGTAGGCGAACACGTCGCTCATGCACAGCAGCGCGGCGCGCTGGTGGTCGTCCGAGACGGCCGCCACGGCGTCGCGCGGCACGATCACGCGGTAGTCGAGGTTGCGCGCGGTGTAGACCGTGCTCATCACGCAGCAGTGCGTCGTGACGCCGCAGCACACCAGGTTCTCGATGCGGCGGCTGCGCAGCAGCAGGTCCAGATCGGTGCCCATGAAGCAGTCGTAGCGGCGCTTGTTGCGGATGCGCCAGTCGCCGGGCCGCGCATCGAGCCCCTCCACCAGCTCGCAGCCGCGCGTGCCTTCCAGGCAGTGCACCGGGTCGAACTCCAGTTCGATGCCGTAGTCGGCCAGGTCGGACCGGTGCATCTCGTGGGTGAAGATCACCGGCGCGCCGTGGTCCCGCGCCCACGCCGACAGGCGGTTGATCACCGGCACCAGCGCGAGGCCGCCGGGGGTTTCCTGGACCGCGCCGGGAGCCACGAAGTCGTGTTCCATGTCGATCACCAGCAGCGCCGTGTTGCCGGGATGGATGCGCCCGGCGGGCAGGGGACGCAGCAGCGGGCTCACGGTCGGCGGCACACGAAGTCCACCTCCACCAGCGCACCGCGCGCCAGCGCCGTGACGCCGATGCAGGTGCGCGCCGGCAGGCGCCCGGGCGGGAAGTAGCTGCGGTAGACGGTGTTGAAGGGTGCGTAGTCCTGCTCGAAGCGGGTGAGGTAGGCGCCGGTGCGCAGCACGTGGGAGAGGTCCAGGCCGATGCCGGCGAGCACCCGCACGAGGTTGTCCATCACAAGGCGCGTCTGGGCCTCGATGCCCTCGGGCAGCGCACGCTCGGGTTCGCCCGGCCAGGTGGGCATCTGTCCGGTGACGAACACCCAGCCGTCCGCCTCGGTGGCGTGGCTGAAGGGGCCCACGGGTTCGGGTGCGGCGGGGACGAAGTGGAAGGCAGTGGGCATCGGGAGAATCCACGAGGGAGATTCGGAAGTTTGCGCTTTCGGACCGGACGCGTCGCAACAACCGCGCCCATGCCTCGCACCAGGGCCTGCGCGGGCGATCGTGTCCGCGTGCGAGCGACCCGACAACCGGCCTTGCCGGTCCCGCGGAGCGTTGCGGCCGCCGCCCGCTGGTGCGCGTCGCTGCCGCCCCGCACCGCCGCGGTGCGTGACCGTTCCGCGAGCCCATCGCCAACCCGATGTTCCAGCGGGACTATGACGGCCGCTGACGCAATGCAACATGCGCGCATCAAACTTGCGTTCGTACGCTGCAAACAGGTTGTCGAGGACTGATTGCCATGCTGCTCACGTTGCTTCGCAACTCGGTCGCGGTGCTGTTCGCCATCGCCATCGTCGCCACCATCCTCTCCACGCGCGCGGAGGCGACGATGCAGGCAGCGCCGCCGCCGCACGCGACCCACCGATAACGACGGGGCCGGAGACCTGGCTCAGCGGGGCGCCGGCGCTCTCGCGAGCGCCGGCGCAACCGCGCCCGTGCTAGCCTCCCGCGTGCCGAAACCGAGAGGGCGACCGCCTGCGGATGCGCCCCCGACGCCCGGAGGAGACCATGAAGCGCCAGTTCGCAGCGTTCGCGCTGCTGGCCGTCGGCTGCCTTGCCGGCGCGCACGCCGGATCGCCGCCATCCGCGGATCCGGCCGACCGCAACGCCGTGCGGGCCTACAGCCGGGCCCTGCTCGAGCGCATCCTGCGTGACCAGCAGTACCCGCGCGAGGCGCTCAGGCGTGGCATCGAGGGCAAGGTTCTGGTGGAGGCAGACATCGGCCGCGACGGCCAGGTGAAGGACGCACGCCTGCTCGAATCCAGCGGATCGCCGCTGCTCGACCAGGCAGCCGTTCGCAAGGTGCTTGCCGCGCGCGACCTGCCCGTGCCGCCGCCGGGCCTGCGCGACCGAGACTTCCGCATCGGCGTGCCCATCATCTTCCGCATCGAGTGAAGGGTTTCCACTGCCACTGAAGGTTTTTGTTGACCCTTGGCAGTGCCGCGCGTATAAGCCCGCCTGCAGGATTTCCGAGCCGTGAAGTCGCCGGCCGGTCGCAACCGTTTTCTGGCGGTGCCCCGAGTCTCCGTCCTTCCTCCCTCGAAGCTCCCGCAGTATGGGTTCCGCGATCGCGCGGGCCCGGTTTGTTCACTCTCTGTAAGGAAGACACACGCATGAGCACCGGCACCGTGAAGTGGTTCAACGACGCCAAGGGTTTCGGATTCATCAAGCCCGATGGCGGCGGCGAGGACCTCTTCGCGCACTTCTCCGCCATCCAGTCCAAGGGCTTCAAGACCCTCAAGGAGAACCAGAAGGTCGAGTTCGAGATCGTCCAAGGCCCCAAGGGCAAGCAGGCGACCAACATCCGGCCGATGGACGAGTGATCCTTCCCTCGTTCCACCTGAAAGCCCCGCTCCGGCGGGGCTTTTTCGTTGGTGACGGGCGAAAAAAAGCCCCGCGCGTGGCGGGGCTCGTCGGGGCGGGAGGGGCCGCTCAGGCCTTGACCCCGTGCCGTGCCCAGACTTCGGCGTTGACGCGCGCCTGCTCGTTGGAAAGGGACAGCACCCAGAACAGGCAGCCGAGCACCACGAGCAGCGGTCCGCCGAGAAGAATCACACCAGTCATTTCAGGGAAACTCCGTCTTGTGATGGAAGAAGCGGCATCGGGACCGCTTCGTTGACGACAGCACCCGCCGGACCTTGAGCCGGGGCCCAGCCCCGGCGGGCCGCGCATGATCCAGGATTCAGCCATGCCCTTCAACCAGCCTCTCGGCGGCAACGAGATGCCGCGATTCGCCGGCCCCGCGAGCTTCATGCGGCTGCCCGTTGCGGTGTCCGGCGCCGGACTCGACGTGGCCATCGCGGGCGTGCCCGTGGATACCGGCACCTCCAACCGCCCCGGCGCGCGCCACGGCCCGCGCGGCGTTCGGGCCGAGTCGGTGATGATCCGGCCCTACCAGATGC
>CAZXJW010000023.1:7372-8811 GCA_964641005.1 uncultured Rhodocyclaceae bacterium | reverse complement strand
CCGCGCCTTCATCGAGGACGGCCGCAGGCATCGGATCGGCGCCGCGCCCTTCGAGAGCCTCCAGGTGGCCGACGTGGGCGACGTGCCCATCAACACCTACAACCTGCCGAAGACCGTGGCGATCATCGAGGGCTTCTACGACGAGCTGCTCTCCCACGGCTGCAAGGCGCTGTCCATCGGCGGCGACCACGTGGTGACGCTGCCCATCCTGCGCGCCCACGCGCGCCGCCACGGCGCCGGGCGCATCGGCATCGTCCACGTGGACGCCCATGCCGACGTGAACGACGACATGTTCGGCGAGAAGGTCACCCACGGCACCTGGCTGCGCCGCGCCGTGGAGGAAGGCCTGGTGGACCCTCGGCGCGTCGCGCAGATCGGCCTGCGCGCCACGGGATACGCGGCCGACGACTTCGACTGGTCGCGCCGTCAGGGCATCCGTGTGGTGGAGGCCGAGGACTGCTGGCACCGCTCCCTCGAGCCCCTCATGGCGGAGGTGCGCGCCCAGCTCGGCGCAGGACCCGTCTACATCAGCTTCGACATCGACGGCCTCGACCCGTCGTGCGCGCCCGGCACCGGGACGCCCGAGTTCGCCGGACTGACCACCGTGCAGGGCTACGAGATCGTTCGCGGCTGCCTGGGGCTGGAGGTGATCGGCGGCGACGTGGTGGAGGTGGCCCCCATCTACGACCCTTCCGGGAACACGGCCATGCTGGGTGCCAACCTGCTCTACGAGATGCTCTGCGTGCTGCCGGGCGTGAAGCGGCGCTGAACCTCGCGGGGCCCCGGCACGACCCGGCGCGCGGCGAGGGCCCGTGACGGCCGGGCGCCGGCGGGACTAGGGCTTCGCCGCCTGCGCGGCCGCGCCGCCGGAGGACTTCACCGAGCCCCCCTCGGCCGCCGGCGGCCGCACCGCTGCGCCGCCCACCTCCGTCTGGTCGCGGCGCTTCATGGCGTCGGTGTTGTTCGCAGGCTTGAAGTTGCCCTGCTTCACGTCCGAGGAGACCTTGGCGGCGTTGGACTTGGCCGCGCTGGAGGTCCCCCTGCCCACGCTCCTGCCGAACTCCGCGAACTCGTGGCCGAGCTGCCTGCCGGCACCGCCGATGTCGCGGCCCATCTTCTTGAAGGCCTTCTTGACGGACCCCTCCTGGGCGGGTGCTGCGTCGTCGGCGCCTGCCGGCGGGCACAGGGTCGCGACTGCAACCACCAGCATGGCGGTCATGGTCGACTTGTTCATGGGCTTCCTCCGCATTCCTGACTCGCGTAAGACCGGGATGCCGGCCGGGCGTTCGCTGCCGCCGGCGCAAGGATCGGGCCCGAGGCCTGCGCGAGGCGCGCCATTGACACCACCGCCGCCCCGGTGCGAAAAGGGTGCGTCCAGTCGCACGGGAGGCGCCGTGAATCTCGAGAAAGTGGTGTTCGGCTTCTTCATCATCCTCGCC
>CAZXJW010000023.1:0-7362 GCA_964641005.1 uncultured Rhodocyclaceae bacterium | reverse complement strand
CATAACAGCGGGGAGATGTACGCCGCCATCGTGGTGACCCTGGTGGCGATGGTGCTCAACCCGGCCGACCGCACCCAGATGGGCGCCACCCACCTCGCCGCGAGCCTCGTGGCCGACCTGCAGCTCATCGCCGGCGCGGTGGTGTGGGCCTGGGCCGCCAACGCGAGCCCGGCGGGCCTGACCCCCAGCGTGGTCTCCAGCGTGGTGTCGCTCTCCGGCGGCGCCTTCATGGCCAATCTCGTCTCGGTGATCCTGCTCATGGTGGAGACGGCGCAGCTGCGGCGATGAACAGCGCCCTGTTCCTCGCCCTGCGGCGCATGCGTGCGCCGCTGCTGGTGCTGATCGCGAGCTATGCGATCAGCATCCTCGGGCTGGTGCTCATCCCCGGCCGGGACGGCCAGGGCCTGCCCTGGCAGATGGGCTTCTTCCACGCCTTCTACTTCGTCAGCTACACCGCCACCACCATCGGCTTCGGCGAGGTGCCCCACGCCTTCACCGACGCCCAGCGGCTGTGGGTGACCTTCTCCATCTACCTCACGGTGGTGGCGTGGTTCTACGCCATCGGCAAGATCCTCGCGCTCACCCAGGAACCGGCCTTCCGCCAGGTGCTGGCCCGGGCCCGCCTGCGGCGCCAGGTCCGCCGGCTGCGCGAGCCCTTCTACATCGTCTGCGGGTACGGCGAGACCGGCAGCGCGCTGGTGGCCGCGCTGGACATGCGCGGCATCCGCAGCGTGGTGCTCGACCTGAACCCCGAGCGCGTGGCCGAGGCGGAGATGGCCGGCCTGAGCGCCGATGCGCCGGCCCTCGCGGCGGACGTGCGCGTGGGTGACACGCTCATCGTGGCCGGCCTGCACAGCCCGCACTGCCTGGGCGTGGTGGCGCTCACCAACGACGACCATGCCAATCTCGCCGTGGCCGTGGGGGTGAAGCTGCTGCGCCCGGAACTGAAGGTGCTGTGCCGCTGCGAGTCGAAGGAGGTGGCCGCCAACATGGCCTCCTTCGGCACCGACCACATCGTCAATCCCTACGAGCTCTTCTCCCGGCACCTGGGCATCGCCATGCGCGCCTCGGGCCTGTACCTGCTGCGCGAGTGGCTCACCGCCACGCCCGACGAGCTGCTGCCCGAGCCCCAGTTCCCGCCCCTGGGGCACTGGGTGCTGTGCGGCTTCGGCCGCTTCGGCCGCGAGATGGCGCGCTGCCTCGCCAGCGAGGGCATCGACGTGACCGTGATCGACGCCGACCCCACCGCGGTGGACGGCGTGGACAACGGCATTCCCGGCAGCGGCACCGAGGCCCACGTGCTCGAGCAGGCCGGGATCCGGCACGCCGCTGGGCTGGTGGCCGGCACCTCCAACGACGTGAACAACCTGGCCGTGGTGATGACCGCCCGCGAGCTCAATCCGCGCCTGTTCGTGGTCCTGCGCCGCAACCAGCGCAGCAACACGGTGCTCACCGATGCCGTGGGGGCGCAGCTCGTGATGCAGCCCGCCGCGGTGGTGGTGCACGCCGCCATGGCGCTGCTCACCGAGCCGCTGTTGGCGCGCTTCATCGTCGAGGTGCGCGATCGCGACAACGCCTGGGCCAACGAGGTGATCGCGCGGCTGGTGGGCATCCTCGGCGAGCATGCGCCCGAGGCCTGGAGCTTCGAGGTGGAACCGCGCTCCGCCCCGGCCCTGCACGAGGCGGCCGGACGAGGCGCGCTGCCCGTGGGTGCCCTGGGGCGCGATCCGCAGGACCGGTCCGAGACGCTGCCCGTGGTGCCGCTCGCCATCGAGCGCGACGGCGCGCTGCTGCTGCTGCCCCAGGAGTCCGACCTGCTGCACCCGGGCGACAGGGTGCTGTTCTGCGGCCGCGGCCGCGGCCGGCGCAAGCAGCAGTTCCTGGTGCGCGACGCCAACGTGCTGCGCTACGTGCTCACGGGCGAGGACGTGCCGGGCGGCTGGATCTGGCAGAGGATCGCCAGCCGCCGGCAGGCGCAGGTAGCCCAGGGCGGCTGAGCGGTTGCACGGCAGGCCGGCTGCGCGGCGGGGCGACTGCGCGGTTCTTGCTTTCGGACCATGGCATGCAACCCGCCCCGCCCCGGAGCCGGACGCCCTCCGGCTTCACCCTGATCGAGCTGGTGGTTTCCATGGCCATCGTGGTGTTCCTCGCCGCGCTGGCCACGCCCATGATCATCACGGCGGTCAAGCGCGAGAAGGAGGCCGAGCTGCGCGCCGCACTGCGCCAGATCCGCACCGCCATCGACGACTACCGCGAGGCGGTGGACGAGGGACGCGTGCCGCGGCTGCCCGGGCAGTCGCGCTATCCGGCTTCGCTCGCCACGCTGGTGCTGGGCGTTCCCGATGCACTCGATCCCCAGGGCCGGCGCATCTACTTCCTGCGCCGCATCCCGCGCGATCCCTTCGCCGCGAATCCCGACGTGCCGGCCGCCGAGACCTGGGGCCTGCGCAGCTACGCCTCGCCCCCCGACGCGCCCGCGCCCGGCGCGGACGTGTTCGACGTGTACTCGCGCTCCGAGGCCACGGGCAGCAACGGCATCCCCTACCGGCAATGGTGAGGCGCATCGGCCGCGAGCGCGGCGTCGCCTTGATCGTGGTGGTGTTCCTCGCCTTCGTGGTGGCGGTGCTGCTGGCCGCGCTGGCGCGGCTGTGGGAGGCACAGTCGCTGCGGGATCGCGAGCGCGACCTGCTCTGGGCGGGGCGCCAGTTCCAGGCGGCGCTGTCGGGCTATGCGGCGGTGACGCCCGCGGAACTGCCCGTGGCACCCCTGCGGCTCGAGGAACTGCTGCTCGACGAGCGCGTGGACCCGCCCCTTCGCCACCTGCGGCGAATTCCCGTGGATCCGCTCACGGGGTCGTCGAACTGGGGGCTCGTGAAGGATGCCGAGGGACGCATCGCGGGCGTGCATTCCACCTCGGCCGCGAAGCCGCTCGAGGCCGACGGCCTGTGGCCCGAGGTGCGCGCCTTCGCCGGCGCGAAGAGCTACCGGGAGTGGGTGTTCCGGCCGGGCGTGCGCTGACCGAGCGCCGCGCCCGTGGCGCCGCCGGCGCTCACCGGTCGAGGCGCCGCTCGTAGTCGGTGGTGATCTTCTTCAGCGTGCCGTCCTTCTTCATGGCGGCCAGAGCGTCCGACATGGCCTTCACCAGCGGCCGCGGCGTGGCCGGGTTGCAGGCGATGTACAGCGGCACCTCGCGGGCGATGAACACCGGCTTGATGTCCGTGACGCCCGCCTCGCGGGCCGTCCTGCGCGCGGTGTAGGTGCTGGTGATCCAGAGGTCGATGCGGTTCGGATCGTCCTTCGGCAGCAGCAGCCGCGGCGGATTGAGCACGTCGCGCTCCACGGAGCGGATGCCCGTGACGGCGTACATGGCGAGATAGTCGAGCTTGGCGTCGTTGGTGACGCCGCCCACGCGGAAGGTGCGCATGTCCTCCACGCGCCCGATGGTGGCCGCGAAGCCCTTCTTCGCGTACACGCCCCAGCGGTTCACGGCCACGGGGCCGATCCAGTGGAACAGCTTCTCGCGGTTCTCGGCGCGCACCGTGGAATACAGGCAGGTGTCGCGGTCGCGCTGGGCGCGGGCGTAGCCGGTCTCCCAGTCCACGGCCTCGAAGCGCGCCTCCACCCCGGCGCGCTTCGCGATCTCGGTGGCGGCGTCGGTGACGATGCCTGCGAGCTTGCCGCCATCCACGTAGTTGAAGGGCAGGTTCTCGTCGGCGAGGAACACCACGGCCTGGGCGGGCAGGGCGGCGATCAGCAGGGCAGCTGCGCCGAGGCGAGTGAGGGTGTTGGGCATGGCGGTCTCCGGTCCGGCGTCAGGCGGGCGCGGCGGATGCTATCCGAAAAACGCCCCGGCGGTCGCCGCCGGCCTCAGGGCAGGAACACCGTCCCGGCCATGAGGCGGCGGGCGCTGCGGCTCATCACGGATCGGTCCACCATCCAGCTGCCGGCTTCCCGGCGCACCTGCGCGCCCACGGTCATGGTGCCCGAGACGTGGCCCACGCGCACCGTGCCGGTGGTGCCGGGACGCACCGTGTCGTGGACCACGCTGCCCGGCAGGGCGGCGGCCACCGACAGCGCCACCGCGCCCGTGCCCGTGTAGGCGTGGTGCAGCATGCCCATGGAGAGGATGCGCGCCACGAGGTCCACGTCGCCCTCGGCGATGGCGCGGCCCGAGCTGGCGGTGTAGGCCGCCGGCGGTGCGACGAAGGAGAGCTTGGGCGTGGCGGGGCGCTCGCGCGTGGCGGCCTCGGCCGAGTCCGCCAGGCCCATCGCCACGGCGCCACAGGCGCGGATCGCCTCGCAGCGTGCGAGCAGTGCGGCGTCACCGTTGACCTCGGCCTGCAGCTCGGTGCCGCGCAATCCCAGCGCGGCGGCGGCCACGAACACCGTAGGATTGCCGGCATTGACCAGCGTGGTCTCGATGCTGCCCACGCCGGGCACGTCGAGCCTGTCGCGCACCTGCCCGGTGGGCAGCATCTCTCCCTCGCCGCCTCCGGGATCGAGGAACTCGAGGACGATCTCCGCGCCCGGGAAGGCCACGCCGTCCATGGCGAAGTCGCCGTCCTCGCGCGCAAGGCCGCCGCGCACCGGCACGTGGGCGACGATGCGCTTGCCGAGATTGGCCTGCCACAGTCCGATGCGCGCGACGCCGTCGGGCGGCGGCGCGATGAGTCCCGCGGCGATGGCGTAGGGCGCCACTGCGGTGGTGAGATTGCCGCAGTTGCCCGACCAGTCGATCACCGGGCGGTCGATGGCCACCGCGCCGAACCAGTACTCCACCGCGCAGTCCGGCCGCGCCGAGGGCTCCACGAGCACCACCTTGCTGGTGCTCGAGGTGGCGCCGCCCAGGCCGTCGATCTGCTTGCCGTAGGGGTCGGGGCTGCCCAGGGCACGCAGCAGCAGCGCATCGCGGGCGGCGGGATCGGCGGGGACGTCCGTGGCGCGCAGGAACAGCCCGCGGCTGGTGCCGCCGCGCCAGAGCTCGGCGGGGAAGGTGCGGGAGGACATGGGCGCGGATGGTAGCCGAGCCCGTGGTCGCACCGCGCTAAAGTTCGCCCCTCGCGCGGCCCGTGCCGCCGACCCCGATCGAGAAAGGACCGCAATGGAACAGCAGCCGTCGCTTCAACCTGGCGTGGAGGGCAGCGCCACCCTCGTGGCCGGCCCCGGCAACCTCGCCTCCGACCTGGGCAGCGGCTTCGTGGCCGTGTTCTCCACACCCATGATGATCGCCCTCATTGAAACCGCCGCAGGCAAGTCGGTGGAGCCGCTGGTGGGCGAGGGCCGCAGCACCGTGGGCGTGAAGGTGGACATCCGCCACCTTGCCGCCACGCCGCCTGGCTTCACCGTCACCGCGCATTCGCGGCTGGTGAAGGTGGACGGGCGCATCCTCACCTTCGAGGTGTGGGCCGAGGATGGCAGGGAGCGCATCGGGGAGGGGATCCACGAGCGCGCGGTGATCGAGGTGGCGCGGTTCGTGGACCGCGTGCAGAAGAAGGCTGCCGGCGGTTGAAGCCTCAGGCCAGCGCCTTCCCCACCACCTCCAGCAGATCCTTCGAAATCCCCGCATGGTCCCGCAGCCGCTCCAGCGCGGCCCTTGCGTGCGCCTGCCGGCCCGCGTCGAACTTGCGCCACCGGTCGAATGACCGCGCCATGCGCGCCGCCACCTGCGGATTGAGCGTGTCCAGCTGCGCGATCTGCTCGGCCATGAACGCATAGCCCGCGCCGTTGGCGGCGTGGAAGCGCACCGGGTTGCCCATGGCGAAGCTGCCGATCACCGAGCGCGCGCGGTTGGGGTTGCGGATGTCGAAGTCGGCGTGCTTCACCAGCCGCTTCACCTCGGCCAGGGTGCCCGGCAGGCGCGAGGTGGCCTGCACGGCGAACCACTTGTCCAGCACCAGCGCCTCGTGCTTCCAGCGGGCGTGGAAGCGCTCCAGCGCCGGCAGCCGCTCGGGGCAGTCGGTGTTGGCCAGTGCCGTGAGGGCCGCCATGGCGTCGGTCATGTTGTCGGCGCCGTCGAACTGGCCCACGCACAGGGCGCGGATCTCGTCGTCGTCGAGCTCCATCAGGGTGCCGAGGCAGAGGTTGCGCAGCGCGCGGCGGCCGGCTGAAGCGGCGTCTGGGCTGTAGCTGCCGGTGGAGGCCATGGCGCGCCAGGTGGCCAGCAGCGCATCGCGCAACCGCGCCGCGAGGTGCTGGCGCACGCGCACCCGCACGGCGTGGATGCCGTCCGGGTCCACCACCGCCATCTGCTCGGCGAGGAAGGATTCGGAGGGAAGCGACAGCGCCTCGGCCGCGAAGGCCGGGTCGTGCGCGGCCTCCGAGAGGACGCGCGCGTAGGCTTCGGTGAAGGCATCCGGCACGGCGAACGCCTTGCCCGCCTGCCGCGCCGCCACGCCCTCGAGGATCAGCGTCGTGGCCAGCCGCTGGCCCGCCTCCCAGCGGTTGAACGGGTCGGCATCGTGCGCCATCAGGTGGGTGAGCGCGGCCGTGTCGTAGTCGAATTCCAGCACCACCGGCGCGGAGAAGTTGCGCAGCAGCGAGGGCACGGGCGCGGCCGTCACGCCGGTGAAGGTGAAGCTCTGCTCGGCCCGGGTCACCGAGAGCACCCGCGTGGTGGCGCCGGGCGCCGCCTCGCCCTCGAGCTGCAGCGGCAGGTCGCGGCCGTCCGGCCCCACCAGCCCCAACGCCAGCGGGATGTGCAGCGGCTGCTTGGCGGGCTGGTCTGCCGTGGGCGCGGTCTCCTGGCGCACGTGCAGCGTGTAGCGCCCGGCCGCCGGGTCGTGCGCGGCGCGCACGTGAAGGCGCGGCGTGCCGGACTGGTCGTACCAGCGGCGGAACAGCGACAGGTCCACCCCCGAGGCGTCCTGCATGGCCTGCACGAAGTCGTCGCAGGTCACGGCCTGGCCGTCGTGGCGCGCGAAGTACAGGTCCATGCCCTTGCGGAAGCCCGTCGCGCCGATGAGCGTGTGGATCATGCGCACCACCTCGGCGCCCTTCTCGTACACGGTCATCGTGTAGAAGTTGCTGATCTCCAGGTACGACTGCGGGCGCACGGGGTGCGCCATGGGGCCGGCGTCCTCGGGGAACTGCAGCGCGCGCAGGCTGCGCACCTCCTGGATGCGCTGCACCGGGCGCGAGTAGGTGTCCGAGCCGTACTCCTGGTCGCGGAACACCGTGAGGCCCTCCTTGAGCGAGAGCTGGAACCAGTCGCGGCAGGTGACCCGGTTGCCGGTCCAGTTGTGGAAGTACTCGTGGGCCACCACCCGGTCGATGTTGAGGTAGTCGGTGTCGGTGGCGGTGTCGGCGCGGGCCAGCACGTACTTGGTGTTGAAGATGTTGAGGCCCTTGTTCTCCATGGCCCCC
>CAZXJW010000022.1:0-20499 GCA_964641005.1 uncultured Rhodocyclaceae bacterium | reverse complement strand
GCCACGCACATCGTCAAGACCCTGGCCGTGATCGCCGGCGACGGTCGCATGGTGCTGCTTCTGCTGCGCGGCGACCACCAGCTGAACGAGGTGAAGGCGGGCCGCAAGTTCACCCTCGAGGGCGGCTTCCGCTTCGCCACCGAGGCCGAGATCCGCGCGCGCCTGGGGGCGGGCCCAGGCTCCATCGGCCCGGTGGGCACGGACGTGACGATGGTGGCCGATCGCGCGGTGACGGCGCTCTCCGACTTCGTCTGCGGCGCCAACGCCGATGGCTTCCACCTCACCGGCGTGAATTTCGGCCGCGACCTGCCCGAGCCCGCCGACGTGGCCGACCTGCGCAACGTGCTCGAGGGCGACCCGAGCCCCGACGGCAAGGGACGGCTGGGCATCGCCCGCGGCATCGAGGTGGGCCACGTGTTCCAGCTGCGCACCAAGTACTCCACCGCCATGGGCTGCCAGTTCCTCGACGAGCAGGGCCAGTCGCGCCCGATGGAGATGGGCTGCTACGGCATCGGCGTGTCGCGCATCGTGGCCGCGGCCGTCGAGCAGAACCACGACGAACGCGGCATCGTCTTCCCCGACGCGCTGGCGCCCTTCCGCGTGGCCATCGTGGCCATCGGCTATCGCAAGAGCGAGGCGGTGCGCGCCACCGCGGACGCGCTACACGATGGGCTCGCCGCGGCGGGCGTGGAAGTGCTGCTCGACGATCGCGACGAGCGTCCCGGCGTGATGTTCGCGGACATGGAACTGGTGGGGATCCCGCACCGGGTCACGGTGGGCGAGCGCGGCCTGAAGAACGGCGAACTGGAGTACCAGTCGCGCCGCGAAGGCGGCAGCACGCCGGTGCCGGCGGCGACCGCGGCGCAGTGGCTGATGGAACGGCTGGGCTGATGCGCCGCCTGCTCGCCGCGCTGGTGCTGCTGCTGCCCGGGCTCGCCCTGGCGGGTGCGCAGCGCTACGAGGCGCTCGCCGACTCGGTGCGTGCCCGGATGCAGCGCGCCATCGCCGACCGCGCCGTGCCGCGCCTGGCCTTCGCGGACCCCATGGAGGGCCAGGTGTGGCTGAAGGCCATGTCGCGGCGCATGGAACGCTTCGTCGCGGATCCGTCCGAGCGCGAGGAGCTGCTGGCCACGGTCCATTACGAGGCCACGCGCGCGGGTCTCGACCCGGAGCTGGTGCTGGGGCTGATCGAGGTGGAGAGCCGGTTCCGGAAGTACGCCGTCTCGAGGGCGGGCGCACGCGGCTACATGCAGGTGATGCCCTTCTGGGTGGATCTCATCGGCGAGCGCGAACACAACCTCTTCGGCCTGCGCCTGAACCTGCGCTACGGCTGCACCATCCTGCGCCACTACCTCGACGTGGAGAACGGCAACTACTACCGGGCCCTGGGGCGCTACAACGGCAGCCTCGGCCGGCCCGAGTACCCGAACATGGTGCGCGCCGCCTGGAAGACGCGCTGGCAGCTCGACGCCGCGCCCGTGCCGGTGCAGGCAAGCCGAAACTAGCCGCACCGTGTTTCCCATCGCCGAGGCCGTGCCGGGGCTGCCGCGCCTCACCATCGTGGACGTGGGTGCCATGGACATCGGCGAGACCGGCGCCCTCGCCTGGCAGCCGCTGGTGGACGCCGGCCTCGCGCAGGTGATCGGATTCGAGCCGGTGGAGGCGGAGTGCCGGCGCCTCAACGACAAGGCGCTCGCCCACCAGCGCTTCATTCCCTGCGCCATCGGCGACGGCGGCACGCACCGCCTGCGGGTGACGCGTTACTCGGCCTGCACCTCCATCTTCGAACCCAACCGGCCCTTCCTGTCGCTGTTCCAGGACCTGGAGGACCTGTTCGAGGTGACCGGCGAGTTCGAGGTGGCCACGCGGCGCCTAGACGACGTGGCCGAACTGCGCGAGTCCGGCTGCGACTACCTCAAGCTCGACATCCAGGGCGCGGAGACCTCGGCGCTGCAGGGCGGTGCCGCCGCGCTGTCGCGCACCCTGATGATCGAGACCGAGCTCATCCTCACGCCCATGTACCGCGGCGCGCCGCGACCCGGCGAGCTGGACGGCGCGTTCCGCGCGCTGGGCTTCATGCCCTGGCGCTACCTGGGCAGCGGCGGACGCACCCTCAAGCCGCTGCACATGGGTGTTGGCTCGGCGGACTTCCTCAGCCAGACGCTGTGGGGCGATGCGGTCTACGTGCGCGACTACACACGCCCCGACGCCCTGGACGCCACGCAGTGGCTCAAGCTCGCCATGCTGGCGCACACGCTCTACGAGGCCTTCGACCTTGCCCACCTCGCGCTGCGCCGTGCCGACGCGCTGCTGGGCAGCGCCCACGCCGCACGCTACGCCGCGCGCGCCGCGGAGGCCGCATGATCGGCTTCGCCATCCGCGAGGCCCTGCCCGAGCTGCCGCTGCTGGCCGCCGTGGACGTGGGCGTGCTCGGCGCCGCGGGCTGGCGCTACTGGGAGCCCGTGGCCGTGCGCGGCATCGGCACGGTGACCGGCTTCGATCCCGATCCCGCCGCCTGCGCGCGCTTCAATGCCGAGGCCACCCCCGGCATCACGTACCACCCGGCACTCGTGGCCGACGGAACCCTCGTGCGGCTGCATCGCACCTCGGATCCGCGCCATGCATCGCCCTTCGAGCCCGACGCGCACTTCGCGGCGGCCTTCGAGGGGCTCGCCGAGGCCTGCCGCGTGGAACGCATCGACCCGCTTCCCAGCATCCGCCTGGCCGACGCGACCGCGATCGAGGCGGCAGGCTGCGACTTCCTGCGCGTGGACGTGCGCGGCGCGGAGGCCGTGGTGCTGGCCAACGCCGGGAGGCACCTGGACACCGCCGCGGTGGTGCACACCAGCGTGCCCATGGGACCGCTGTACCGCGGTGCCCCGGCCTTCGACCGGGTGGACGCGGTGATGGCCGCGCGCGGCTTCATCGTGCACCGCTTCCTCGCCGGATGCTCGGCGAGGCTCGCCTCCGAACCCGGTGCGCCGCCTTCGGCCACCGGACCGCTGCGGGAGCAGCCGCTCTGGAGCGAGGTGGTCTACGTCAAGGACTACACCGACCCGCGGACGCAGTCGGTGGCGGTGTGGCACTGCCTCGCGCTCGCCGCGCACGAACTCTACGAGGCGCCGGACCTGGCGCACCGCGCCCTCGCCAACGCCGACGTCCTGGATGGCGGAGATCGCGCCGCGCGCTACGTCGCCGCGGGGATGGCGGCCTCGGGCGCCGCCCCGCGGCCCTCGGCCGCCGGTGCGACCCCGCCAACCGCCGCGCGCGGCTGGCTCTCGCGGCTGCTGGGACGCTAGGCGCCGCCGGACCTGCGCCGCCGCAGCGTGGCGCCACCGGCCGTCTCGCCGGCGAGCGGCGCGAACGCTTCCTCGAGCGACAGGGCGCCGGCGCGGTCGAGGGCCACGCCGATCTCGGCGGCCACGAACTCCAGCCCGGCCTCGCGCGCCTCGCGGCGCACCTCGTCGGCGTGGTAGAGGAACTCGCGCGCCACGTCGGCGACGGTGATGGCGCGCAGGTCGCGCGACAGCACCCAGCCCCCGGCGCTGCGCGCCACCCACCCGAGGGTGCGCATGTGCTCGAGCATGCGCTCCACCTCGTCGCCGTCCACGCGGATCTCCCGGCCGATGACGGCCGTGGCGCGCAATTCGCCCGCCGCGTGGGCCCGGCCCAGCACGCGCAGCAGCTGCAGCGCCTCCACCATCAGGCTCCCGGGCACGCGCGCGAGCTTCCAGCCCCCGGCGCGCAGGAAGGGCAGGGTCGCCGTCACCACCGCACCGCCCAGCACCACGATCCACGACAGGTAGAGCCAGAGCAGGAACAGCGGCACGCCGGCGAAGGCGCCGTACACCGTGCGGTAGCCGCCCATCGCGCCCACGAAGGCGGCGAAGCCGCTCTTCATGGCCTCGAAGGCGAGACCGGCGAGCACGCCGCCCACGGCGGCATCGACGGGCTCGACCCGGCGGTTGGGCACGGTGCGATACACGAACGCGGCCGCCGTGCAGGTGAGCAGCAGGGCGATGACCTTCAGCAGCGGGCCCTCGGCGCGCCCCTCGCGGATGAAGCCCAGCGCCGTGGTCACCACCCAGGAGGTGACGTACAGGCTGGTGCCCAGGAGCAGCGGCCCCACCGTGAGCACGGCCCAGTAGACGAGCAGTCGCTGCACCAGCGGGCGCGGCCGCTGGACGCGCCAGATGCGGTTGAAGGCGCGATCGATGGTGAGGGTGAGCATGACCGCGGAGAGCGCCAGCATGCCCACGCCCAGGGCGGTGAGGCGCGAGGCCTTCTCCGCGAACTGCGGCATGGTGACGGTGATCAGCTTCGTGGCGGCGGCCGGCACGAAGTTGGCCGCGATGAACTCGCGCAGCGCAGCGATCACCGTGTCGAACACCGGAAAGGCCGACAGAACCGTGAGCGCGATGGTGATCAGCGGCACCAGCGCGAGCAGGGTGGTGAAGGTGAGGCTGCCGGCCACCTGGGCGAGCGACTCCTCGCGAAAGCGGCGGGCCAGGATGCGGGCGAAGGCGGGCAGGGTCGCGAACAAGCGGGTCCTTCGACGGTTCCCGGGGGCGGGTGCCGCATATAATAGCCGTCACCTTCCCGCAGCCGTTCGACGGCCGCGAACGCTCCCATGCACGAAGTCCTCGTCCTCTACTACAGCCACACCGGATCGGTTCGCGACATGGCGCAACTGGTGGCGCGCGGCATCGGCCAGGTGGACGGCGTGCAGGCGCGTGTGCGCACCGTGCCGAGGGTGGCGCCCGTGACGCAGGTGGCCGAGCCGCCGGTGCCCGAGGCCGGCGCGCCCTATGCGACCGCCGAGGACCTCGAGGCCTGCATCGGCCTGGCGGTGGGCAGCCCCACGCGCTTCGGCAACATGGCCGCGCCCATGAAGCACTTCTGGGACAGCACCGGCGCGCTGTGGGCGCGCGGCGCCCTGAGCGGCAGGCCAGCGGCCGTGTTCACCTCCACCACCAGCCTGCACGGCGGCCAGGAGGCGACGCTGCTGTCCATGATGACGCCGCTGCTCCACCACGGCATGCTGGTGCTGGGCATCCCCTACGGCGTCCCGGAGCTGTCCACCACCGCCAGTGGCGGCACGCCGTACGGCGCGAGCCACTGGGCGGGCCCGGACAACGACCGCCCCATGTCCGAGGAGGAGCGCCGCCTGTGCCTCGCCCTCGGCCGCCGCCTCGCCCAGACCGCCCTGAAGCTCGCAACGTGAACGACACCGCACCCGTCAACGCCCGCCCCGCCCGGCTGCTGCTGCGCGCCCAGCGCACCGGGGTGATCGCGACCCATTCCGAGCGCTTCCCGGGCTTCCCGTTCGGTTCCGCCGTTCCCTATGCCGTGGATCCGCTGGGGCGCCCCATCGTTCTCATCAGCGACCTCGCGGCCCATACCCAGAACATCGCGAAGGACGCCCGGGTGAGCCTGTGCGTGCACGCCCAGGACGTGCTCACCGGCCAGCGCGCAACCCTGGTGGGCCACGCGCAGTCCGCGGAGGACGATCCGGCGGCGCGCGACCGCTACTTCGCGCTGTTCCCCGAGGCGCTGCAGTTCGCCTCCTTCGGCGATTTCCACCTGTTCCGCATCCATCCCGAGGGCGGCCACTACATCGGCGGCTTCGGCGACATCCGCTGGTTCTCCCGCGAGCACTACCTGGTGCGCGAGTCGCCCCTGAACGCGCGCGAGGCCGAGATCGTGGCCCACATGAACGCCGATCACGTGAAGGCGCTCAAGGACTTCACCCGTCACTTCCACGGCTTCGAGCCGGCGAAGGTCCAGATGCTCACGGTGGACTGCGACGGCTTCGACCTGCGCGCCGACAACCGCGTGGTGCGCATCCCCTTCGCCGATCCCGCCTCGGACGCCGGCCAGGCGCGCAACCAGCTCGTGGAGATGGCCCTCGAGATGCGCAGCGGCATGACCCGCATCTAGGGCGTGGTCTCCTTGCGCGCCGCTTCCCACTGGCTGGCGGTGGCCAGCCTCATCCTGCTCATCGCGCTGTGCCTCGCCTGGGAGTCGGTGCTCGCGCCGCTGCGTCCCGGCGGCTCGGCCCTGATGCTCAAGTGCCTGCCGCTGCTCGCTCCGCTGTTCGGGCTGCTGCGCGAGCGGCTGTTCACCTACCGCTGGACGCCGCTGCTGGCCCTGGCCTACTTCACCGAGGGCGTGGTGCGTGCGTGGGCCGATTCCGGAGCAGTGCGCGCGATGGCGGTGGCGGAGATCGCGCTGTCGGTGGCGCTGTTCGTGGCCTGCCTGGGCTACGTGGCCGTGCGCACCCGCCTGCAGGGCTGACGCCCGTGGGCTATCGGGGCCGATTCGCGCCAACGCCCTCGGGCCCGCTGCACTTCGGCTCGCTGGTCGCCGCCGCCGGCAGCCGCGCGGACGCGCTGGCCCACGGCGGCCAGTGGCACGTGCGCATGGACGACCTCGACCCTCCGCGGGTGGTGCCGGGCGCCGCGGACGCCATCCTGCACACCCTCGAGGCGCTGGGCATGGCATGGCACGGACCGGTGGTGCGGCAGTCGGCGCGCACGGGGCGCTACGCCGAGGCCCTGGAGGCCATTGGTCGAGTGGCGCACCTGTACGACTGCTCCTGCAGCCGCCGCGACGTGGAAGCCGCCGGGCTGCGGGGCCTGGACGGGCCGCGCTACCCCGGAACGTGCCGCGGCGGCCCCCACGAACCCGGCCGGCCGCTGGCCGTGCGCATCGACACCCGCGGCGCGGTGGCGGTGGTGGACGACCTGCTGCAGGGCCGCGTGCGGCAGGACCTGGACGCCGAGCTCGGCGATTTCGTCCTGCGGCGCGCCGACGGCGTCCACGCCTATCACCTGGCCTGCGTGGTGGACGATGCCGACGCCGGCTTCGACCACGTGGTGCGGGGCGCCGACCTGCTCGTCTCCACCCCCCGGCAGGCCTGGCTGCTTCGCCTGCTGGGCCTGCCTGCACCCGCCTGGCTGCACCTGCCGGTGGCCGCAGGCCCGGGCGGCGAGAAGCTCTCCAAGCAGACGCTGGCTCCTCCCGTGGACACCAACCGTCCCGGCGCGACGCTCCGGGCGGCCCTGGCCTTCCTGGGACACCGCCCGCCCGAGGGGCTCGATGAACCGGCGGAGATCTGGGATTGGGCGGTCACCCACTGGAGCCGGGAGCGCCTGCCGCGAGCCCGATCGCTGCCCGCCATCGCCTGAAGCAGCCCGTCCCGGGCTTTTTTGGTGCGATGCAACAAGTAGCCCTTGACCCGCCGGCGGCCCATCCCCATAATGTTTTTGTGCGCCGCACCATTCCAGCGGCCTCGCTCCCGGACGGATGCCGCATCGGGAGGCTCAACCGACTGATTACGTGGAGCAATCGACATGAACACCGCAACCGACAGCATCGCCGCCGTGGCCAAGGCCCAGCTCGACGCGGCCCTGCAACTCGCCACCGTGGGCGCCGCCGGCGCCGAGCGCCTGGCCGACCTGCAGCTCAAGGCCTTCAAGACCGGTTTCGACACCGGCCTGTCCCAGCTCGAGGCCCTCGCCGCCGCGAAGGAACCCACCGAACTCCAGGGCATCGCAACGCGCTTCTCCCAGCCCGCCATGGACACGTTCGGCGCCTACGCCCGCGACCTTGCCGCCGCGGTCCAGGCCACTCGCACGGAAGTCACCCGCATCGTCGAAGGGCAGGTCTCCGAACTGAACGCCAGGACCAGCGCCGCCATCGATGCGGCCCTGAAGAACGCCCCGGCCGGCTCGGAAGCCGCCACCACCACCGTGAAGCAGATGATGAGTTATGGCCAGGCCGCCTATGAGACGGCCATGAAGTCCCTCAACGGCCTGGTGGAAGCCGCCGAGGCCCAGTTCGCCGGTGTCGCGCCGGCACCCTCGGGTCGCAGGAAGGCTTCCTGAACGCGACAGAACTGAAGACAGAAGGCCCCGCCGGACGCTCCGGCGGGGCCTTCGTCGTTTCGGAGGCTCTCGCGGAGGATCAGCCCGGTGCGGCCATGCCGCCGGGGACGGGGCTGTCGGCGCCGGCGGCGGCCACGCGGTTCCCGCCCATCCTCTTGGCGTGGTAGAGCACCTGGTCGGCCGCCTTCAGCAGTTCGTCGTAGCGCGTCATCACGGGCGTTCGCTCGGCCACGCCGAGCGAGACCGTGACGGGATAACGAAGATTTCCCAGCACCACGGGCGCGTCGCCGATGGCCTTGCGCAGCCGGTCACCGAGCCGGGTGGCCGCCATGAGCGGCGTGTCGGGGGAGATCACCAGGAACTCCTCGCCGCCGAGGCGGCAGATCACGTCCTCGGTCCGGGCGGCCTTGCGCAGCAGCAGGGCGGTCTGGCGCAGCAGCATGTCGCCCACGTCGTGGCCGTGCGTGTCGTTGACCAGCTTGAAGCGGTCCAGGTCGATCATCATCAGCGATAGCGGCCGCTGGTTGCGGTTCGCGGCGGCCCATTCCTGCTCGATGCGCTCCATGGCGTAGCGGCGGTTGGGCAGGCCCGTGAGCGGATCCGTCAGCGCGGCCTGCCGCAACCGGCGGTTGGCCACCGCCAGTTCGGTGGCGAAACGGCGCAGGTTCTGGCTGTCGCGCGCCGCCTCCTCCTGGAGGTGGACCACCCGCTGTCCGGCGCTCAGTCGGGCAAGCAGCACGCGCGGCGAGAAGGGCTTGGTGACGAAGTCGTCCACGCCCGCCTCGAAGGCCTCCACCAGGTGCTCGTCCTTCTCCATGCCGGTGAGCAGCAGGAAGTAGATCTGGCGCCCCTCGTCGGTCTCGCGCAGCGCGCGGCAAAGGCTGAGGCCGTCCATCTCCGGCATGATCCAGTCGCAGAGGATCATCTGGGGGCGCGAGCCGATGGCGTGCTTGAGCGCCTCGCGGCCGTCCCGGGAAACCATCACTTCGTGGCCCTGCTCCTTGAGCAGGTTCTGCAGAAGTGCGACCACGGCCGGGTCGTCGTCCACCACCAGCACGCGCAGAGGTTCGCCCGGGGCACGCGCGGCGGCCGCCACGGCGGAGGTCGCGGCCGGTTCACCCTGAGGCGGCGCGGAATCGGGAGGCTGGATGGTGGCGAAGGCCGGCACATCGCCGGTGGCGACCTCGAGGATGCGGCCCCACTCGCGCCACTCGGACACCACCTGGTCCGCGAGCAGGCCGAGGGCATCGGAGTCGATGCCGATGCGCGCTGCGCCGAACACGAGGTCCTGGACCAGGTGATGGCGAGCCGCGTCGTCCGCGCGGCAGAAGGCGCCCATCTGGCGCGCCAGGTGCAGCAGCCGCATGAGCATGGCCTCGCGCGAACCGTCCGGGAACGGCGCGCTGGCGGGATCCTCGTGGTGGAACACCGCGCCCACGAAGACGCGGGGCAGCATCCAGTCCTCCAGCAGTGCGGCGCACAGTTCGGTGTGGTCGGTGCGGAAGCGCTCGCGCTCGAGGGTACGCAGTTCCGGACCGGACTGGCCGCCGTGGGCCTCCAGCAGTTCACCGTAGCCATCGGGATGCAGCGTGGCGAGAGCCAGGGTGCCGATGGCGGCCAGAAGGCCGCAGGTAAAGGCCTCGTCGGCAGGCGCGGTGCGGGTGCGAAGGCACAGCGCGTTCGCCGCGATGCCGGTGGCGAGCGACTGCGACCAGAAGCCGGCGTAGTCGAAGGCCCTGCAGGCCCCGGTGCGGTTCTGGCCGAGGATCGAAAAGCCCAGCGCGAGCTGTCGCACCGTCGCCACGCCCAGCAGGCGGATGGCGTCGGCGACGGCCACCACCGGCCTGCGGGGGCCCGCCATGGCGGAGTTGGCGAACTTGATGAGCCGCCCGGACAGCGCCGGATCGGCCTGCACGACGCGCGCGAGTTCCGGCAGGCCCACGTCCTCGCGGCGCGTGAGCTCCATGATCTGGATCGCCACTCCGGAGGGCGTCGGAAGCTTCCCGGTGGTTCTCAGTTCGTCGAAAGCGCTCTTGTCCATGACATCCCGGCTGGGTCGCGGGCAGGGGTGCATGCCACCCACCCGGAGATGACCTCCTTATCGGCCGGGACAGGGCGCTCCTTTAGCGCGGCGGCGGGCGCGTGACGGGGAAATCCGGGGGGATCGCGAAGCCTGGGTGGTCGTGGAGGAAGGCCTCGAACCGGCGTGATGCCTCCTCGCGCCGGCCGGAATCCCACAGCCGACGGATCTCCTCCAGGCGTCTCTGCGGCGCAAGGCCGTCCACGAACGACGGCGGCGGGGCTGCCGCCTCCGTGGCCGCGGGGCCCGTCCGGGCATCTGCCTCACGTCTGGCGACCGCTGCGCCGGGGGCGGCGCGTCCCGCCGGAGCTGCACCGGCGGAGGACTCCTCGGCCGAGGACACGGGCGCCCGCACGGAGCGCTGCTGCGAGGCCACCGGCTCCGCCTCGCCGCGCCGGATGCGGGCAGGGTCCTCGTCCCTCCGGTTGGAGGACCCCACCTTCGCCGCCACCGAATCGCTCAGCGCCGGAGTCGGGACCGTGGCAGGGACCGGGACCGCCCCGGGAGTACCGGCGGAAGTGTTGCCCGCCAGGTCCGGGGTCACCGCCTCGGTGGCCACGGGTGGGCCCATGCGCTCCTCCACGATCCGGGGGCGCGGCGGCGCCTCGGCGGCACGCTCGCTGTTGCGACCGGCAGTCCTCTCGGGGACCTGCGCCTGGCGCATCAAGCCTTCCCCTGGGGCAGTCACGCCATCGCCCCGCGAGGGCGGGGTCTCGGGTGCGGGCGCCCGGGACACCGGCGGCAGGTCGCGCTCGGGCAGCCGGCCATCGTCCTCGAAGAACAGCACCGCGAGGCTGGTGGCCAGCACGACCACGGCGGCAGCGGCGAGAGGCGCCTGCCAGCGCCAGCCGCTGCGCCCCACCCCGGCGGGTACCGGGCCCGCCTGGACGGCCCGCCGGGAGGCGGCCAGGATGGCGTCGTCGAGCCGGGCAGGCGGCTCGATCCCTACGGCTTCCTGACGGTAAAGGCGCCGAACGTCGTCGAAATCATCCATATCCCGCCCCGCCCCGGAATCCGTTGCCTTCATGTTCCGGCCCCTCCGGTCACCAGTTCGTCGCGCAGCCGCGCAAGCGCATAGCGCACCCGGCTCTTGACCGTCTCCCGTCCGACACCCGTCAGTTCCGCGATCTCCTCCAGGGTGAGTTCCCCCTCCTCGTGCAGCAGCAGGGCTTCGCGCTGCGCGGCGGGCAGCCGATCCATCGCCGCGGAGATCCCCTCCAGGACCTGGCGGCGCTGCAGCAGCGCGTCGGGGCGCTCCACTTCCGGCGCCTCCAGCGCGGCGGCCACGGGGGCGCCTTCCTCCGAGTCGAGCGAAACCGCCGGACGTCCGTCATGGCGCAGCACGTCGAGCATGCGGTTGCGCGCGATCTGGTACAGAAAGGTACGGAACCGCGCCTCCACCCGGTAGCGGCCGCGGGCCTGGATCAGGTTGAGCCAGGCATCCTGGAAAACCTCCTCGGCCTTCGCCGGCGCACCACACATGCGCAGGCAGAAGCGGTACAGCCCCGCACGATGGCGCCGGTACAGGACCTCGAAGGCGCCCGCATCGCCATCGCGGTAGCGCAGCATCAGGCTCTCGTCGTCTTCGGCGGCCTTGGACATGGGCGCGCAGTGTAGTCCTTGAGCCATGAAACGGCCGGGCGACCCGGGCGGGGTCGAGAAGCCGGGCGGGTCGTCCGCGAGGATCGCGAAAGTCGCGCGGCCATCCCGGAGGATGGCCGCGCCGACCCTGCCTTTCTACAACCGTCGATCTGACCGGATCAGCGTCCGAACACCCGCGACAACGCGCGAAGCAGGTCACGCCCCGGCAGTGACGAACGCGGACGCTCGGCCGGCTGGTTCACCGCGGCGCCCGTGGAGCCGAGCCGGTCGGCCAGGTCCTTGGCCCAGGGGGCACGCATCCAGTCGTCGTCCTTGCCTTCGCCAGCCGAGCCGCCGGAGCCGTTGCGCAGCTGCATGTCGGGCAGGCGGGCGTTCCAGTCCACCCGCTGGCCGGCCGGCGTGCCCCGCACCACGGACGACGCCGGCAGCACGGTGACGGTCCCGTCGGTGGGATCGGCGCCGAACTTCGGCTCGGGGTTGAGGGTGAGGCGGGTCTCGTTGAGCTTCGCGATCTGCAGGTCCACCGCCGTGCTGCCCGGACGAGCCTGGGCGCGGATGCGGAAGTCGATCTCGAGCACGTTTCCGGAGCCGCCGGCCAGGGCGCCGAGGCGCGCCATGTCCACCACCAGCAGGCCGGGTTCGTTGCGCGTGATCACCCACTGGAAGTCGCCCGTGAGCGCACCCTGGCGAACCTGCACCACCTCCAGCGTGCGGGCGTCGTAGGCAAGCCGCACGAACACCGACTCGAGGCCCTCCGCCGTGTCGAGCGACACGGGCACGGTGACGATGCTGCCGGGACGACCCGACGGGCTGTCACCGATCTTCACCAGCGGATCAGGCCCGGTGAACTTGATCGGTCCGATGCCCGCCGGGACGGGCGGGAACTCGGCCCTCGGCGTCGCACCGGGCACGCCGGCCGCGAACAGCGCCTGCTGCTGGATGCGCAGCACGTCCAGGGCGTTGACGCGCCCGTCGCGCGTCACGTCGCCCACGATGATGGGATCGGTGAAGCGGTAGAACGGGAAGCCCGTGCCGGGGCGCGTGACCACGCCCTGGGCAGCCGCGATGTCGGGTGCGTTGTAGGTGCCGTCGGCACTGCCGTCGCCGAGGTAGCCCACCAGGTGGTAGGCGTCGTCGCCCAGGCCTGCGCGGCTGCCCGCGGCCGTGGTGACTTCCACGTCGCGGATGTCCAGCACCTGGCCCGAGCCGTAGAAGTCCACGGCCCCGACCGGCACCGTGGCGCGCAGGTCGGCGAGCACCTGCGAGGCGTTGGAGGTCAGCGGTGCATTGAAGCTCACCTCGACACGCACTCCCCCGTTGTCCATGAAGGTGGTTTCGATGGTGGCCTTGCCCGCGAGGGTGGGCGGCCGGACCAGCTTGTCCAGCGTGAGCAGGCGCGCGTCGTAGAACAGGTCGAAGCGCACGCCCGTGGCGCCCGCCGCGTTGGACAGCCGCACCGGCAGGGACACGCCACCGCTGCCGGACGGCGGCACGGCCACCGCCTGGCCAGGCCCGCGCATGAAGTCGGGAATGGACACCACGGCCTGCTGGGCGGTGTTGGCCACCTCGAACAGGCGCACCGCGCTGTCGCCCGCGATGCCGTCGGAGTTGCCGTCCATGGGCCGGCCGAAGCGATCGATGAAGCCGCTGGTGCGGCTCGCCAGGGTCACCTCATAGCGGCCCTGGGGCAGCAGCCCGCCGGTGGCGATGAAGGTGAGGCCCGTCACGCCGCCCGCGGCGTCCTTGCGCAGCACCACCGATCCGGGCACGGCCTGGCCATTGCGGGTGACGACGATGTCGGAGGGATCGATGCCGCCGCGCAGCGCCAGGCCCACGGCGTTGAGCACCGCAGCATTGGCGGCCTGGTCGAACTGCACCTCGAAACCCGTGGCAGTGGGCGTGAAGCTCTCCACCTCGAGGAGGTCGGCACGCACCTGCACCGGCAGGCTCTCGCCGGCCCACTTGCCGTCCTCGTCCACCGCGTACAGGGTGACCGGGGCGTCGTAGCTGCCGTCGCGCACCTCGTAGGTGTGGCTGAACACCGAGGTCTCGAGGCTGAAGCGCTCCACCTTGCCGTCGCCCCAGTCGACTTCCCAGGCCTGCAGCGTGTCGTCGCCCTGCTCGAAGTAGTTGGAGACCTGGAAGCTGAAGCGCCCGCCCTCGTCCACCACCAGTTCGGTGAGCGGGGTGACGTCGAAGCTCGGCGGCACTTCCGCCACGTCCAGGATCACCTCGCTCGAGCCCGTGCCCTTGTCGTTGTCCGTGACCTCCACCACCAGTTCGTACTTGCCGTCGTCGGCGTAGCGATGGATGGCGGTGAAGGTACCGCGGCCGCCGTCCGTCTCGAGCTCGGAGAAGCGAGTCACCTCGCCATCGCCCCAGCGGATGACGGCGGTCTGGGTGTCGAGCAGGCCCGGGTCGAAGAAGCTGGCGGTAATGCGGACGATGTCGCCTTCCTCGAGCGCGGGGACGTCACCGGAGGCCAGGCGAGCCACCTCGCTCGGGTCGATGCGCTCGATGGAATCGATGGTCACCTGGGGCGCGACGTTGCGCACGCGGAAGGTGAAGCCGCCGGTCTCTGTGGCACGGCTCGAGCCGCCGTCGTCGTCGAGGACCTCGATGTCGGCGAAGAACTCGCCCTCGTCGGCGAAGCTGTGCTTGCCCGACAGCTTGCCCGTGAGGCCCTCCGTGGATCCGGGCGGGCCGAAGGGCTCCTCGATGACCTCGAGGGTGGTCCGAACGATCTCGCCGTTGCCCGAGCCGAATCCCACCGTCGGATCGGCGAAGCCGAACTGGAGGTGATCCACCTCGATGCCGCCGGCGGTGTTTGAGATGTGGATCGCCCCGATGCCTCCCTGGTACACCACGCCGAAGAAGCGATCCTCGCCCGTGGTGCCCGTGATGAACTCGTCGGCGATCTTCACGGGGCCGATGGTTCCGAGCAACTTGCCGTCGATGTCGAAGGCCTCGAAGCTGGTCGTGCCGGCGCCATCGGTCCAGACGATTCCCACCGCCGTGGGATAGACGGTCGTGAAGATCGGCCTCTCGTTCTCGTCGAAGTCGATGATCTCCTCGGGGATCATCCGGATCGTGATGCCCGCAGCGCCGCTGCCGGAGAACAGCGACCGCCCTTCCCGCCCGCTGCCGTCGATCTTGTCGTCGTCGCCATCCACGGAATCGGTGATCCCTCCGGGCGCGATGATCTGCGTGCCGCGCGTGACGATCTCGTAGAAGTTGCGAACCTCCGGCGGGTTCTCCTCACCGTTGGAGACGAACTCGAAGTCCTCGAGGCCGAGCAGACCGATGAACTCGCCATTCTCGAAAACGATGCGGTCGTAGAACCCGTCCGGCACGTCGTCGAAGGACCGGTACGAGCGTTCGGCGTCGAAGAAGAACACCGGCCGGAAGGCACCGCCACCGTTCCCGGGCACCTCGTCGCCCCAGAGGATCGAAGCGGTGTGCGTGTCCGCCGTGCCGCCGTCGCTGAAGCCGATGCCCAGGTCGAGCAGGTCGAACTCCGTGCCCTCGTCCACCTCCACCACTTCCGGAACCAGGACGACCGGATTGGCATTGGCCACGTTCACGGTCCATGTCCACTGCGAGGCCTCGCCGCCGTCGTCATCGCGCAGGCTGATGCTCACCTGGTAGATGCCCTCGTCGGCATAGGCGTGCACGTTGGTGAGCGCGCCGTCCACGCGCACCAGGCCTTCGAAGGACTCGATCAGCTCGAGGTCGAAGACGCCCGCCTCGCTGGTGCCGTCGCCCCAGTCGATGGTGGCCTCGAAGGTGTCGAGGAAACCGGGGTCGTAGAAAGCGGTGATGCCGGACAGGTCGAAGCCCTCGCCTTCGAGGATGAAGGACCTGCCGCCGTAGCCGTCGTTGTTCGTCGGGTCGCCGTAGTACTCGGGGGCGACGTTCTCCACCACCACCTCGATCTCGTCGGAGCCCGCTGACTTGCCGTCGCTCACCTCCACCTGCAGCGCGAAGTTGCCGTTGTCGCCGTAGCGGTGGCGGGCGAACACGGCGCCGGGTTGCAGCACGCCGTCGAAGTAGCCCGGCCCGACCAGGGTGACGCCCGAGAGGCGGTTGCCGCCGCTCGATTCCACGTTGCCGTCGCCCCAGTCCACCGTGGCCCGGAACGGCGCGTCCGTGCCCGGATCGAGGAACAGCGCGATGGGCATCTGGGACAGGAACGGCGGGATGACGACGCCATCGCCGAAGGGCGGCCCGTCGCCGTCCACCAGGCGCACGTTGTCCGTGAGCAGCGGCAGCGAACCGAACACCTCGCCTTCGGTGAGGAACAGGGTGCGCCGGGGCAGGTCGGGCAGCACGCGGGCCGTCACCTCCTCGATGGGACCGTCGACGGGGTCTCCCTCGCCGGTGTCGCCCAGCAGGATCACCACCTCGGGCGCCACGCCCTCGAGCCTCACGCCGAAGGCCTGGGTCTGCGCTTCGCCGCCGTCGTCGTCCACCGCGGAGACCACCACCTCGAACTCGCCCGCGCGCAGGTAGCGGTGCGAAATGCCGGCCTCGGCGAGCGGTACGCCGCTCTCGAGCACGTAGGTCTCGATCTCCGAACCGTCGCCCCAGTCCACCGTGATGGTCTGGGTGTCGAGGGTGCCCGGATCCACCAGGGACGAACCGTCCAGGGTGACCAGGTCGCCTTCCTGCCCTTCGTAGTTGCCGCGCAGGTCGAGCACGGGGGACACGTTGTTCACCGTCACCGTCATGGTGAGCGGCGTGCCGGCGATGCTGCGCACGTCCTCGCGGTCGCCGCCGAGCCGCAGCGTGGGCACCAGCGACACCAGGTAGGTGCCGTTGTCGCGCGGCGTGAAGGCGAAACTCTCCGGATCCGTGCCACCCGCCACTTCGTCGCCATTGTCCGAGGTGACGATCCACTCGAAGCTGTAGTCCTCGATGTCACGGCCGCGCGGGATGGAGATCTCGGGCTTGATGACCACCTCGTCGCCCTCGTTCACCGTGCGGTCCTCGCCCAGCGTGCCCTCGAGGATGAGCAGGTTGCCGAAGTCCACCTCCTCGCGGATCTGGCCGGCGTAGTCGAAGGTGACGGTGGCCAGGCCCACGGGCAGGCCGTTGGCGTCGGTTCCGGTACCCGTGGTGGGCGCCGTTCCCGGGGGGGCGAGTTCCACCACGTTGTAGACGGTGCTCGTGCCCTGCGCAGACTGGGTCGATGCGAAGCCCAGGCCGCCGGCGAAGCTGGAGATGGTCGTGCCGCCGAAGATGGACGTGAAGAACTGGACGGTGGACACGTCCACCTGCAACTGAGCGCCGGCTCCCGATTCGAGGGTGAAGAACACCAGCCGGTCGTTGTCGACGGTGGCGCCGATCCGGTCATCGAGCCCGGTGGCCTCGAGCTTGTCCAGCACGTCGAACCACAGGCTGAACAGCGAGGTGTTGGTGGAGGTATCGCCCGGTTCGAGGACGAAGCCGCCCGCGAAAACGCCGTCCAGGCGGAACTGGACCGTGGTCTCGTAGCGCTCGGTGCCGGTGAAGATGGAAAGGCCGCCGCCGATCTGCTGCACCACGTCGCGCTGGAAGACGCCGCCATTGGCCGCCGTGGAGCCGGCCCAGGAAGCGGTCGCCGCGGGGGCCACCAGCCGCGCCTGCGTCGACGTGCTGGGCAGGCTCCCGAAGGAGAAGTCGCCGTTCGCGTCGGTCCAGGTGTCGGTCTCGCCCTCGTCGAGGATCAGGTCCCCGTCGAGGTCGAGGAACAGGTGGATGCCCTCGAGGCCGGGTTCGTCGCGGTCGCGCACGCCATCGGCGTCGAGATCCGACCACTTGTTGCCGTAGATGGCGTTGGCGCCCGCGGTGAACTCGAAGGTGGCGGTGTCGGAGCGACCGCGCGGATCCCCGCGCTGTCCGGTGTAGTCCGTTGCGCTGACCACGATCTTCGCCGTCCCGACGAGCTGGCCGCTCTCGTTCTGGTTGAACTGGGACAGGTTCAGCGTGGAGCCATCCAGGAACACGCCCACGTTCGGGTCGATCGCCGATGCGCCGAAGGTGATGGTGTCGCCGGGAGAGTCGTCGGCCCTCAGGTGGATCGGATCGAAGGTGCTGCGGAACCCGTTGACGAGCGTGCCGTCGTTGCCGTCGCCCGAATGATCGATGACGGTGCTGATGCCGCTCTGCTCGTCGAAGCGCCACCATCCCACGAGGCCCGACTCGCGACCCGTGAGGTTGCCCGCCATGTCGTTGCGCAGCTGGGGCAGCGTGCGCACCGTGCGCCAGACCTGCACGTCGTCGATGTAGCCCTCGAAGGCCTGGTTGAAGTTCTGGCGGTTGCCGATCTGCAGCTGGTTCTGGCTGGGCACCACGTCGCCGATGAGGCCGCTGCCCTCGTAGGTGTGCACCAGTTCGCCGTTCACGTAGCTGCGCACGTTGCCGTTCTCGTAGCTCACGGCGACGTGGCTCCACTCGAACTCGGGCAGCACGAAGCCCGTGTTGATCCAGACCCAGCCGGGGTTGGCATTGGCGAAGGCCCAGCGCAGCGTGCCGTCGGAGAAGCGCGCCATCTCGTACTCGCCCTCGCGGTTCACGATGATCCCGCTGACGTCGTCGGTGGGATAGACCCAGGCGGCCATGGTCATCGTGCTGCTCATCTGCAGCGAGCTGCTGGGCTGCACGATCACCCGGTCGTCGCCGGTGCCGTCGAAGAACACGGTCTGGTTGCCCTGGCCGCGGTTGGCAATGGGCACGATCCGGGGCGCCTCGTTCGGGTCGAAGCGCACGTCCGGACCGATGATCTCGCGCTCGCGCAGGGCGAGATCCTCGCCACCGGTGAACAGGACCGCTGCGATCGCAGGATCGTTGACCCGCACGGAGACGCCGCGCTGCTCGGCCTGGAAGACGATGGCCGCGGCACCCAGGTCTGCGCCGACCAGGGCCGGCGAGAGGGCGGCATTGAGGTCCGCCACGAGGTCGGCCACGGAGGCGTTGGCCGCCGTGTCGTCCGCCAGCACCTCGAACTCGATCCAGCGCGCCGTGCCGTCCTTGCCGATCACCTCCATGCGGAAGGTGGAGTCGGCCGCAAGCCGTGCCTCGGAGAAGCCCAGCGCCTGGGCGCCGGACAGGATCACCGAGTCGATCGCCGGCGCGATGGCGCCGAGCTGGATCCGGCCCGCCACCACGCCGAACTGCACCGCATTCGCGGCCAGCCCGCGATTGACCAGCGCCTGGCCGAGCCGCAGGTTCAGGTCCTCGGCGAGCTGCTCCAGGCTGGTGTTGCCGGCCGTGTCCTCGGTGGACACCGTGAAGGCGAGCGTGCTCTCCTCGCCGGCCACCGGCTTGATGGTGAGCAGCAGTTCGAGATCCTGCGCGAGCGCAGGCTCGGTGAGGGTGCGGTCGGTGATGCCGAAGGTCTGCGCACGTGCCTCGAGCTCGGGGATGTAGTACTCGTGCGCCCGGTTGTCGAGCGGGTTGCCGGTGAGGCCCAGCACCTTGAGTTCGGGCAGCTCGCGATCCACGCGGCGCACCATGGCCGCGTCCGCGGCCACGAGGCCGCCGGAGCCCTGGCTGATCAGCACCTGCAGCAGCGGGGCGTCGGGATCGCCGGTGAGGTTCTCGCCCACGGTGATGGTGCCCAGGCTCTGCCACGGACGGCCCGCGTAGGTGGCGCCGTCCGGAGTCTCGCGCTGGTCCACCACGGCGCGGATGCCGGGGTCGCGGATGTACACCACGTCACCGGCCTTCATGTCCTTGATGGCCGCCTGGTAGGCCGCGTCGTCCTTGGTGGCGGTGAAGTTGACGATCTTCGAGGCCTCGGGAATCAGCGTGGCGTACACCGCCTTGCCGCCGAGCGTGGTCACCACGTCGTCCACGCCGTCGCCGCCGAACACCGAGTCCTGGCCGAAGCCGCCGGCGAGCAGGGCCTCGCGGAAACCGAGTTCACCCACGCCGAGCTTGGGATCGGTGAATGCGTCGTCGGTGAGGTTCACCACCAGCAGCAGGTCGAAGCCCGTGAAGCCGGGCAGCAGGTTGGACAGCGCGCCGGGCGCCCGGATGAGGGCAAGGCGGGCATCGGAGGGCGCTTCCGCCAGGACCTCGGCGGAAACGATCGCGTCGGCATCCTTCTCCAGGAAGCCATAGGCGTTGGCACCACCCTGCAATTCGGGCAGCAACGGCGTGGCCGGGCTGCCGAAGACGAAGGGGTTGGCCTCGCGGATGCCCTGCGTGCCGAACAGCTCGAGGCGGCCCGCATAGGTGGGTTCCGGAATGAACCCGTCGAAGGTGAAGAACTGGTAGGAGCCCGCGTTGCGGGCCACGATGAAGCGGCCGCTGTCGCCGGCCACCGCACCCGTGCCGCCGCTCACGTCCACGCTGGGCGAGAAACCGTCCACCACGGACGCCTGGAGCTTCACGGTGCCGCCGGCCCCGCCGCCACCGCCGCTGCCCGCCGCGCCGGCACCGCCGTCGGCGCCGGCACGACCATTCGCGCCGTTGCCGCCGTCTCCGCCGGAGCCAAGCAGCAATCCGGAGCGGTCGACGCCGGGTTGCCCGGCGAAGGCCAGGGCTCCGTCCTCGCCCGCCGTGCCTTCCGCGCCTGCCGCTGCGTTGCCGCCACGGGCGCTCAACTTCGCTTCGTTCACCACGATGCGACCCTGGGCGATGATCTCGAAGGCGCCACCGCCACCACCGCCGGCCCCGCCGCCGCCGCCGTTGCCGCCGTCCCCGCCGCTGCCGCCAGCGCCACCGGCGCCGCCCGCTCCGCCGCTCTGGCCCGTGCGCAGCAGGAACGTGGAGGACACGCCGATACCGCCGATGCCACCAATGCCTCCGACGCTCAACTCCTGGATGTAGCCGCCGCCACCGCCACCGCCACCGCCGCCGGAACCCCCGGCGCCACCGCCGCCGCCGGATCCGCCGCCGCCGCCGCCACCGCCGCCACCACCACCACCGCCGGAGATGGAC
>CAZXJW010000021.1:11232-20911 GCA_964641005.1 uncultured Rhodocyclaceae bacterium | reverse complement strand
TCGGCGGCATCAACCTCGAGGACATCAAGGCGCCCGAGTGCTTCACCGTGGAGCGCAAGCTGCGCGGCCGCATGAAGATCCCCGTGTTCCACGACGACCAGCACGGCACGGCCATCATCGTGGGCGCCGCGCTGCTCAACGGCCTGAAGGTGGTGGGCAAGAAGATCGACGAAGTGAAGCTGGTGTGCTCCGGCGCGGGCGCGGCGGCGCTGGCCTGCCTCGACCTGCTGGTGCAGCTCGGCGTGCGCATGGACAACATCACCGTCTCCGACATCAAGGGCGTGGTCTACACCGGCCGCACCGAGGAGATGGACGACAACAAGGCGCGCTACGCGCGCGAGACGAAGGCGCGCACGCTCGAGGACATCATCGGCGGTGCTGACGTGTTCCTGGGCCTGTCGGCCGCCGGCGTGCTCAAGCCGGAGATGGTCAAGCGCATGGCCGATCGCCCGCTGATCCTCGCGCTCGCCAACCCCACGCCGGAGATCATGCCCGACGTGGCGCGCCAGGTGCGGCCCGACGCGGTCATCGCCACGGGGCGGTCGGACTTCCCGAACCAGGTGAACAACGTGCTGTGCTTCCCCTACATCTTCCGGGGAGCCCTGGATTCGGGGGCCACGTCCATCACCGAGGCCATGAAGCTCGCCGCGGTGCAGGCCATCGCCGAGCTCGCCATGGCCGAGCAGTCAGACGTGGTGGCCACGGCCTACGGCAACGAGGAGCTGCGCTTCGGCGCCGATTACCTCATCCCCAAGCCCTTCGATCCGCGGCTGATCGTGCAGATCGCCCCGGCCGTGGCCAAGGCGGCCATGGACAGCGGCGTGGCCACCCGGCCCATCGCCGACCTGGATGCCTACCGCGAGCAGCTCAACAACTTCGTCTACCAGTCAGGGCTGATCATGAAGCCCGTGTTCGCCGCCGCGCGCCGCAATCCGCGCCGGGTGGTGTTCGCCGAGGGCGAGGACGAGCGCGTGCTGCGCGCGGTTCAGGTGGTGGTGGACGAGGGGCTGGCGCGGCCCATCCTGATCGCGCGCCCGGAGGTGGTGGGTCCGCGCCTGGAGCGCTACGGCCTGCGCATCCAGCCGGGGCGCGACTTCGAGCTGGTGAACCCGAACTCCGACCCGCGCTACAAGACCTACTGGCAGACCTACCACGAGCTCATGCAGCGCAAGGGCGTGTCGGTGGAGCTGGCCAAGCGCGATGTCATGCGGCGCACCACGCTTATCGCCGCGCTCATGGTGCGCCTGGGCGACGCCGACGCCATGATCTGCGGCACCTACGCCGAGCACCACCGGCACCTGGAGACGGTCGCCGACGTGATCGGCCTGAGGCCCGGCGTGAAGCGATTCGCGGCCATGAACATGCTGCTGCTGCCCGGGCGCACCATCTTCATCTGCGACACCTACGTGAACGTGGACCCCACGGCCGAGGAGGTGGCGGAGATGACGCTGCTGGCTGCCGAGGAGCTGCGCCGCTTCGGCCTGGTGCCCAGGGTGGCGCTGTGCTCGCACTCGAATTTCGGCTCGCGCACCGATCCCTCCGCGGTGAAGATGAGCCGCGCCCGCGAGATCCTCGAGCGCCTCGACCCGAACCTGGAAGTGGAGGGCGAGATGCACGGCGACGCGGCACTGTCCGAGGAGATCCGCATGCGGCTGTTCCCGAACTCGCGCCTCAAGGGCGAGGCGAACCTGCTCATCATGCCCACCCTGGACGCGGCCAACATCGCCTTCAACCTGCTCAAGGTGGTGGCGGGCGAGGGCATCACCGTGGGGCCGATCCTGCTGGGCGCGCGCAGGACGGTGCACATCGTCACGCCCACGGCCACGGTGCGGCGGCTGGTCAACATGGCGGCGCTGGCGAGCGTGGACGCCGCCTGGTCGAGGGGCTGAGGACATGGATCCGGATCGCAGGCACGTGGCGGTGGTGACGGGCGGCAACCGCGGCATCGGCCTGGAGATCTGCCGCCAGCTTGCGGCGCGGGGCCTGCGGGTGGTGCTCACGGCGCGCGACGTGGCCAAGGGCGAGGCGGCGGCGCGGGCGCTGGCGAAGCAGGGCGGCGAAGTGGGATTCCATCCGCTCGACGTCACCGACGCGGCGCAGGTCAAGGCGCTCAAGCGCTGGCTCGACACCACCCTGGGCGGCGCCGACGTGCTGGTGAACAACGCCGGCATCCTGCCCGAGGGCCGCGGCCACGGCGTGCTGGAGGTGGACCCGGAGGTGTTCCGCACCACCCACGAGACCAACGTGATGGGCCCGCTGATGCTCTGCCAGGCCCTGCTGCCCGGCATGGCGGCGCGAGGGTATGGGAGGGTGGTGAACCTCTCCAGCGGCCTGGGCCAGCTCGCCGACATGGGCGATGGCACGCCCGCCTATCGCGCCTCCAAGACCGCGCTCAACGCCCTCACCCGCATGCTCGCCGCCGCCACCCGCGGGCGTGGCGTGCTGGTCAATTCCATGTGTCCGGGCTGGGTGCGCACCGACATGGGCGGCCCGAATGCATCGCGCTCGGTGGAGCAGGGGGCCGATACGGCGGTGTGGCTGGCGACCCTGCCGGCCGATGGACCGACGGGCGGGTTCTTCCGCGATCGGAAGGCGATCGACTGGTGAAGCTTGGGGGTCAGGTCTCTCATTGCGTCATTTCGTCCAGCCTTCGCTTGGACAGGATGACGCAAACAGAGACCTGACCCCGGGAAGTTGATGCAGTGAGAGACCTGACCCCGGCCAAGCCTCTCAATAGAACCGCCGCACCCAGGGCTGTTCGTCGGCGAGCTTGCAGTCCTTGCCGATGACCGTTCCGGCGCGGGTCACGGTGATGGTGGCGGCGCCGACCACGAGTTCGGTGTCCTCGCCCTTGTAGCGCACGCCGGGGCCCTCGGCGACCCGGGTGACGTCGGTGGTGAAGTCCGGCGCGAACACGGTGGCGCTGCCACCGCCGTCGTCGAAGCGCACGTCGATCACCGTGCCCCCGGGGCACTGGAAGTTGCGCGCCTGCTTGCGCGCGGCGTTGCTGCAGCCGGCCAGCGCCGCGGCGATGGCGATCAGGATCAGCAGTCGTGCTCCACGCATACTCCACTCCTCCGATGACGGTTCGAAGACCGGGACGAACGGGATGATAGATGACGGCGGCCTTGCCCGCCTCATGACGCGTTTTCCCCATGCCGGCCGCATCGAGTGGATCGGCCTGCGGCCCGCCCGGCTCGATCCCGTGCAGCCGGTGGAGCGTGCCCTGGCCATCGCCGATCGCGGCCTGGAGGGCGACCGCAGCGCCCGGCGTGCCGGCCATCGGCGCCAGGTCACCCTGATCCAGTTCGAGCACCTTGCCGCCGTGGCCGCCATGGCCTGTCTCGAATCGGTGACACCTGGCCTGCTCCGCCGCAACGTGGTGGTGTCGGGGCTGAACCTGCTGGCACTCAAGGACCGGCGCTTCCGCCTCGGCGAGGCGGTGCTCGAGTTCACGGGCCCGTGCCACCCGTGCTCGCGCATGGAGACCGCGCTGGGTCCCGGGGGCTACAACGCCATGCGTGGGCACGGCGGCATCACGGCGCGGGTGCTGGAGGGCGGCGTGCTGTCCGTTGGTGCGGCGGTGGAGGTGCTCGCCCACGAGTGAAGCGGGCGCGGGGAACCTCAGCGCGACCTGTCGCCCGAGGCGGGGGTGTCGAGGTCGTCCGCGGGCCGCACGATGCCGGCCACGGCACGGGCCTTCTCGAAGTAGGCCTCGGCCTCGCGCTCGCGCCCGAGGCGGCAGCGCTTGATGCCGTCGTCCACCAGCGGGGCGAGCGCCAGGCGCTGGGATTCGGTGAGCGCCACGCCCTTGAGGTCGTGGCCGAGCAGCTCCAGCTCGAGGCGGCAGTCGGCCCCGGCCGGGGCGGCCGGGACCACCAGCAGGACGCCGGCAAGCAACGCACCGGCGGACGGGAGCCGCATCAGGACTTGTGCTCGATGCCCAGGATCTTCATGGCCTTGTCGAGCGTCTCGACGGACTCCTTGTGCTTGCCCGCCTTGTGCAGTGCTTCGCCGTCGGCGCGGAGCTTCTTCACTTCGTCCATCTGCGCGGCGCTGAGGCTGGGGTTCTTGGCCAGGGCGGCGTCGATCGCGGCCATGTCCTTGGGGCAGTGATTGGCGAAGGCGGTGCCGCTGGCGAGGGCGAGCGCGGCGGCGATGACGAGCGAACGGATCTTCATGGTGGCGACTCCATGGTGCGTGGGGGAGGGCGCGCGTCGTCCAGGGTGTCAATGCCCCGGCGCCGAGCGCGCGTCAAGTATAGGCGTCGCTGCGTGCCGGACGGAACTCGGCGGACTAGAATGACTCTTGCTTTCAGCAGGTGAGTTTCTCCTGCGCCCAACATGCTAGCCAACGACCTCCCCCTGCCCACCGTGAATCCTCGCTGGTTGCGCGATCGCCTTCGCCCGGGCCGGTTGCCCGCGCCGCGCCACGACGACCTGCCCCTCTTCCGCCATCCGGACCACGTCGCGCCCGTGCCCGCTGCCGTGCTGGTGCCGTTGGTGCAGCGCGACATGGACATCACGGTGCTGCTCACCCAGCGCACGGCCCACCTCAACGACCACGCCGGGCAGATCAGCTTCCCCGGCGGACGGGTGGACCACGGCGACGCCGACCGCATCGACACCGCCCTGCGCGAAGCGGAGGAAGAGACCGGCCTGCCGCGCCAGCGCGTGGAGATCCTCGGCTTCCTGCCCGACTACGACATCATGACGGGCTTCCGCGTCACGCCCGTGGTGGGCTGGGTGCAGCCGCCCTTCGACCTGCAGCCCGACCCCTTCGAGGTGGCCGAGGTGTTCGAGGTGCCGCTCGCCTTCTTCCTCGACCCCGCCAACCACCAGCGCCACAGCCGCGTGATCAACGACTGCACTCGCCACTACTACGCCATGCCCTTCCAGGGCCGCAACATCTGGGGCGCCACCGCGGGGATGCTCTACAACCTCTACCGCGCCCTCTCCGAGCCGGCCTGAAAGAATCCCCTTCGCAAGGGGTTTTCTCCGAAAGAATCCCCTTCGAAGAATCCCCTTCGCAAGGGGTTTTCTCCCAAATCCCCCTCGCAAGGTGTTTTTTGGCGAGAATCCGCGCCGCGACGGTTTCTCGACTTTCCATCCCATGAGCCAGCCCAGGGCGCCGGTGACGCCGGCGGTGCGCGTGCTGCGGGAGCAGCGCGTGGCCTTCACCGATCATCTGTACGAGTACGAGGAGCGCGGCGGCACGGCGGTGTCGGCGCGCGAGCTCGGCGTCGAGGAGCACGCGGTCATCAAGACCCTGGTGATGGAGGACGACCGCCGCAACCCGCTCGTGGTATTGATGCACGGCGACCTGAAGGTCTCGACGCAGCGCCTCGCCCGGCTGCTGGGCGTGAAGGACGTTCGCCCTTGCGATCCGGCGGTGGCGAACCGACATACCGGCTATCTCGTGGGCGGCACCTCGCCCTTCGGCACCCGCCGGGCCATGCCCGTCTACATGGAGCGCACCATCCTGGACCTCGAACGCATCTACCTCAACGGCGGCAAGCGCGGCTATCTCGTGGGCCTGTCCCCGGCCGAGGCCGTGCGGGTGCTCTCGCCCGTGCTCGTCGAGGTGGGCGTGGCGGAGAGCGCACCGTGAGCGCGCACCGACCACGCCACGGTGTCGTCGCGCATCACGACCTGCCGGAGTGCCGGTCGTGATCGAGTGGACCATCCTCGCCATCGCCATCGCCGGCGCCTGGTTCTGGCTCGACTCGCTCAAGGCGCGCGAGATCGCCCTGGCCGCGGGCGAGCGCGAGTGCGCCGCCCAGGGCCTGCAGTTCCTCGACTGGACCGTCGCACAGTCGAAGCTGCGCCTCGAGCGCGACGAGGAGGGTCGCGCGAAGCTGCGCCGCGTCTACCGCTTCGAGTACAGCGAGACGGGCAACGACCGACTCCAGGGCAGCATCTCGCTGCTGGGCCGGCGCGTGGAGACAGTGCAGCTCGCGCGCCAGCTCATCAGCGGCGACAACGTGATCCCGCTCCACTGACACCCGCAAGGCCTTGTCGCCGACCGGGGCATTCGCCCTGGAGCGCGGCCGCGTCACCAGCCGCGCGAGCCCGCCCCCGTCGCGCCGGAACCTTCTCCGCGCCATCCCCGTCTGAGTCATCGTTCGGCAGCGCCGCCGGTGCCCACGGGGCGCCGGGCCTGCCGCCACATCCGGACAGGAGAGAGTCCCGCAAGGGACCAACCCTCGTGTAGCCCACGGCGACCGCAGTCCCGCCTTCCCGCGAAGGCGCATTGCTCCCGTTTCCACCTCACGAGGTTCTCCATGCGTCCTGCCTTCCCGGCGCGCGCTGCCGCCGTCGTCGTCTTCGTCACGAGCCTCGGCGTCGCCGGCCCCGTCTCCGCCAACGCCGACCCCATGCGCATCGAGCCCTACCTGGGCGGCACGCTCGGCGCGGCCCGGGATGCTTCCAGCCACGACTTCGGTGCGGGCAGCACCACCACCCGCGAGATCGGCACGGCCTTCGGCGGCAATGCCTTCGTGGGCGTGAAGTTCGGGCGCTTCTTCGGCATCGAACTCTCGCGCCTGCAACTCGGCGACCTGGGCAGCGAAGTCCAGACCCCCGGAGGCACCGTCGACACGGTGCGGGCCATCGGCGTGACCTCGCTCAATCTGGCCGGCTTCGTCCCCGTGGGCGAGCGCTGGGAACTCACCGGGCGCGTGGGCCTCGCCCTGGACGCGAGCTACTCCACCGGCCAGACCTGCTACCAGCGCAGCGGCCGCTTCGGCTACACCCGCAGCTACCCCTGCCAGAGCACCTCCTACGTACTCGGCGCCGGGGCCCGCTACGCCCTGAACGAGGACTGGGGCCTGCGCCTGGACTGGCTGTACGTGGACTTCCAGGACTCCCGCCAGGGGCCGAACTACCAGCCCCACTACCTGGGCGTCGGCGCGGACTACCGCTTCTGACGGATTTCCCTCTTGCATAGGTTTCCTCGATGCAACAGCAAGGAAACTAGTAATTGCCGAACCAAGAGGGAAATCGCACACTCCCGGGCATCGAAACCTGCCGGGAGGAGCCCATGGGCGCCCTGGAATCCGTGGAACCCTGGCCCGAGGAGACGGCCGCCGCCGCGGCCCGCGAGGCCTTCACCCAGGCCATGTCCCGGGCCGTCACCGGCGTGTCGGTGGTCTGCGCCGACACGCCCCAGGGCCGGGTCGCCCTCACGGTGAGCGCCGTGGCCTCCGTGTCCGCCGATCCGCCGCTGCTGCTGGCCTGCGTGCAGCGGCGCAATCCGCTGCGCGCCGCGGTGCTGGCCGGCGGGCGCTTCGGCGTGAGCCTGCTCGCCGCGAACCAGTCCGCCATCGCCGACGCTTGCGCGGGTCGCGGCCCGGGTCCGAAGCACGACCTGTCGGGCGTGCCCTTCGTGGCGGGCGCCGCGGCGGGGCTGCCCGTGGTGGAAGGCGCCGCCGCGAGCTTCGAGTGCGAACTGCAGGCCGCGCACGAGTCGGGCAGCCACACCATACTCATCGGCCGCGTGATCGCCGCCACGGCCGGCACCGCCCAGCCGCTGCTCTACCAGGCGCGCGCCTACGGGCGGCCCGCGCCGCTCTGACGTTCCAGCCAGCCTTCCGCCACGGGACTCCATCATGATCCGCACCGGCCAGCAGTACCGAGACAGCATCCGCGACGGACGCGTCGTCCACGTCAACGGCGAGCGCGTCCGCGACGTCACCACCCACCCCATGTTCAAGCCGCTGGTGGACATCCGCGCCCGCATCTACGACATGCAGCACGAGGCCGCCACCCGCGAGGTGATGACGTACCGCGACCCCGCCACCGGCGAGGACTTCGCGGTGGGCAACAAGCTGCCCCACGAGCAGGCCGACTGGCACGCCAAGCGCCGCGCCACCGACACGGTGCTCGACGAGGTGGGCGGCGTGGTCACCCGGGTGGGCGACGAGACGGTGGGCGAGATGTGGTCGCTGTTCGACGGCCGCGACGTGCTCAACGAGGTGGACCCGCAGTTCGCCGCCAACATCGAGCGCCACATCCACCGCGTGCTGCGCGAGGACCCCTTCCACGTCTCGGCCAACACCGACCCCAAGGGCGACCGCTCCAAGCGCCCCCAGGACCAGGACCCGGACATGCTGCTGCACGTGGTGCGCGAGACCGACGCGGGCATCGTGGTGCGCGGCGCCAAGTACGAGACGGCCGCGGCCTACGCCAACCAGGCCTTCACCAAGCCCACCATCGCCAACTGGGGCGACTCGCAGCTCTCCGACTACGCGGTGGGCTTCATCTGCGACCTGGGCTCGCCGAACCTGAAGTTCATCTGCCGCACCGGCTTCGCGGGGCGTGCGCCCGCCGAGGACTACCCGCTGTCCAACCGCTTCGACGAGGTGGACACGCTGGTCATCTTCGACGACGTGCTCATCCCCTGGGAGAACGTGCTGTTCTACCGGCACACCCGGGCGGCCACCTTCATCCGCGCCACGCTGCACCGCTACAGCGCCTTCGCCTTCGTGCAGCGCAACCTCAAGGTGGCCGACATGATGATCGGCGCGGCGCTGCTCAACGCCCGGCAGACCGGCCTGGACAAGCAGCAGGCGGTGCAGGAGAAGCTCTCCGCGCTGGCCGTCTACCGCGAGGGCATCAACGCCCACCTCACCGCCGCCATCGCCATGGCCGAGCGCAGCCCGGGCGGGCTGCTCATGCCCAACCAGTCGCTGCTCATGAGCGGCCGCGTGCTGGCCTGCTCGCAGCTGCACGAGATGATGCACATCGCCCGCGAGCTGTGCGGCGGCCAGATCTGCGTGACACCCGACGCGGCGGCCTTCCGCGACCCGGAGACGGGTCCGTGGCTGGAGAAGTTCTACTCGGTGAACGAGGACTGGCAGGCCGAGGACCGCCGCCGGCTGCTCGCCTTCGCCCGCGACCTGCTCAACTCCGATTACGCCGGTCACCGCCTCACCTTCCAGCTCTTCGCCCAGTCGCCGCCCTTCGCCCACCTGGCGGCCGTGTACCGCAACTTCGACTGGGACGAGACGGCGCGCGTGGTGCAGAAGTCCGCCGGCCTGTCCGAGCAGGTGCTGGGCAAGGCCGCGCCCTCGGCCACGAGCCCCGCGCCCGCCGGCCGCAAGGCGGCCTGACCCGCCATGCCGGTCCATCGCCGCATCCGGCCCTTCAACACCCGCGACACCTACCCCGAGCAGAAGCTCGACAACGACCTCTGCCACGTGGTGGTGGCCCGGGGAGCCACCGTCTTCGTGCGCGGCCAGGTGGGGCAGCGGCTCGACACCGCCGAGAACGTCTGCATCGGCGATGCCGCGGGCCAGGCCGAGCAGGCCATGGCCAACCTGAAGCAGCTGCTCGAGGAAGCCGGCAGCCGGCTCGAGCACGTCTGCAAGATCACCATCTACCTCACCGACCCGCGCTACCGCGAGGCGGTGTATCGCGTGGTGGGCCGCTGGCTCAAGGGCGTGCATCCGGTGTCCACCGGGCTGGTGGTGTCGGCGCTGGCGCGGCCCGAGTGGCTGGTGGAGATCGACGTGATCGCCGTCATTCCGGAATGACCTTCTCCATCGCAGCCCGCTGCCCGCGCACCGGGCGCTTCGCCATGGCCGTGTCCTCCTCCAGCCCGGCGGTGGCGGCGCGCTGCGCCCACGTGCGCGCCGGCGTGGGTGCCGCGGCCTCGCAGAACATCACCGATCCCACGC
>CAZXJW010000021.1:4456-11222 GCA_964641005.1 uncultured Rhodocyclaceae bacterium | reverse complement strand
TGCCTGATGGCGCAACGCTGATTACCTATCTCGACATCACCGATTCCACGCTGGGCCACCGGCTGCTCGACCTGCTGGAGGCGGGCCACGGCGCGCGCGAGGCCCTCGACGCGCTGCGCGACACCCCGAAGCTCGAGTTCCGCCAGCTCACGGTGGTGGACCGCCACGGCGGCACCGCCGCGTGGTCGGGTGCGCGCACCCTGGGCGTGCACGCCAGCGCGGAAGGCGCCGGCGTGGTGGCGGCCGGCAACCTGCTGGCCGACCCGGGCGTGCCCGCCGCCATGGTGCGCGCCTTCGATGCCATGCCCGGCGCGGACCTGGGCGATCGCATCGTCGCCGCCATGGTCGCCGGCGCGGCGGCCGGCGGCGAGGCCGGTCCGGTGCACTCCGCCGGACTGCTGATGGTGGACCGCGTGGCCTGGCCGGTGGCCGACCTGCGGGTGGACTGGACCGAGGCCGATCCCATCGCCGCGCTGGCCGACCTGTGGACATTGTGGAAGCCGCAGCTCGAGGCATACGTGACGCGCGCGCTCGATCCGGCCAGCGCGCCGGCCTACGGCGTGGCCGGCGAGCCCTAGACGGGCGCCGCCGGTGCGCTTCACGCTGCGCCAGCTCGAGTACTTCGTCGCCACCGGCGACTCCGGCAGCATCCGGCTCGCCGCCGAGAAGGTGAACATCTCCCAGCCCTCGGTCTCCGCGGCCATCGCGCAGCTGGAGGCCGAGTTCGGCGTGCAGCTGTTCGTGCGCCACCACGCCCAGGGCCTGTCGCTCACGCCCCAGGGCGAGCGGATGCTGCGCGAGGCGCGCGCGCTGCTCGCCCACGCCGGCGAGATCTCGGCCGTGGCCAGCGAACTCTCCGAAGGCGTGGCCGGCAGCCTGGCGGTGGGTTTCCTGGTGAGCGTGGCGCCGCTGCTGGTGCCCGCGGTGGTGCGCGGCTTCGGCGTGCACCACGAGCGCGTGCGCCTGGAAACCTTGGAGGATCATCACCGCGGACTGATGGAAGGCCTGCGCCACGGGCGCCTGTCCGCGGCGCTCACCTACGACCTCGACCTGCCGCCCGAGGCGGCCTTCGAACCGCTGGCCGCGCTGCCGCCCTACGCGCTGCTGCCCGCGGCGCATCCGCTCGCGAAGCGCCGCTCCCTCACGCTCAAGGACCTGGCCGGCGCGCCCTACGTGCTGCTCGACCTCCCCCAGAGCCGCGAGTACTTCCTCGGCCTGTTCCTGCACGAGGGCCTGGAGCCCGCGGTGGCGGCGCGCTCGCCGCACATCGAGGTGGTGCGCGCGCTGGTGGCCGGCGGACAGGGCTTCGGCCTGGCCAACCTGCGGCCGCGCAACCGCGCGGCGCTCGATGGCGCGCCGCTGGCCTACGTCCCGCTGGACAGCCGCTATCGTCCGCTCACGCTGGGGCTCGCCACGCTGGCCAGCGCCCGCAAGCCGCGCGCGCTGCTCGCCTTCGAGGCCTGGTGCCGCGAACACATCCGCGCCGGGCAGGTGCCCGGCAGCGACGGGAGCGAATCATGACCGACGCCCGATCCGCCGACGCGCTGCTCGAGGAGGCCGTCGCCATCCTCGCGACGCTGGTGGCCTTTCCCACCGTGAGCGCCGACAGCAACCTCGCCCTGGTGCAGTGGGTGCGCGACCACCTCGCGCGCCACGGCATTGCCAGCGAGCTGTTTCCCAATGGCGAGGGCAGCAAGGCGAGCCTGTGGGCCACCCTGGGCGATGCCTCCGTGCCGGGCATCGTGCTCTCCGGCCACACCGACGTGGTGCCGGTGGCGGGGCAGGCGTGGACGCGCGAACCCTTCCGTCTGGGCGACGAGGGCGAGCGGCTCTACGGCCGCGGCACCGCGGACATGAAGGGCTTCATCGCCTGCGTGCTGGCGGTGCTGCCGTCCCTGGCGCGGCGCGCGCTGCCGGTGCCCCTGCACCTGGCGCTCTCCTACGACGAGGAGGTGGGCTGCCTCGGCGTGCGGCCCATGCTCGAGGACATCGCGCGCCGCCGGCCGCTGCCGGCGGGGGTGATCATCGGCGAGCCCACCTGCGGACGGCCGGTGACGGCTCACAAGGGCAAGGTCGCCGTGCGCTGCGAGATCCACGGCCGCGCCTGCCACTCGGCCCACGCACCCGAGGGCGTGAACGCGGTGGAGAAGGCTGCCCGCCTGATCGTGGCCATCGAGGACATGGCGAGGGCGTTCGAGGCCGCGGGCCATCGCGACGAGCGCTTCGACCCGCCCTTCGCGACGGCCCAGACCGGGGTGGTGTCCGGCGGCGTGAGCGTCAACGTGGTGCCCTCGCGGGCGAGCTTCAGCTTCGAGGCGCGCTCCGTCGACGAGGCCGAGCTCGAGCGCTTCGTCGCGCAGGTGCAGGCGTACGCGCAGCGCGAACTGCTGCCCGGGATGCGCCAGCGCGCGCCCGAGGCGGACGTGCGCTTCGAGATGCTCACCCGCTACCCCGGCCTCGCGGCGCGGGAGGACGAGCCGGTGGTGCGGCTCGCCCTGGAGGCCGCGGGCGAGGCCAGCGCCGGCGTGATCAGCTTCGGCTCGGAGGGCGGGCTGTTCGCCGCGGCGGGCATCCCCGCGGTGATCTGCGGCCCGGGCAGCATGGACCAGGGGCACAAGCCCGACGAGTACGTCACACGCACCGAACTGCGCCGCTGCCTGGGCTTCCTGCAGGCCGTGGCCACGCGACTCGAACGCGGCTTTCCCTGAGGGCGTCCGCGCGGAAGGGCGCGCACCGGAACCGTGCAGCGGGTCGGTGTCGCGCCTCGCGGCGGTGCATGCGATCGCGGCGGGGATCAACGGCGGTGCGCTTCCCGCTTGATCGCAAACGCTTTCTTCCGGTGGCATCCCTCTTGCGAAAAGACCCTGCGAAGAGAGGAGCGAGGCTCGCATCGCTTCCTGTCGTTGTCGGCTAGGGTTCCGGACGCGCGTCGCGCGTTGGCTGGTCCGAGAGCCGACGGTCCCGCGGTTGCAGCGCGGGGCTCCACGGAGGGACAAAAGCCCGGGAGGCCGAAGACGAGTCGCAGGTCCTCTCGCGCCTTGCCAACTTCCGGGGAGTCCCTCATGTCCGGTTTCGTGCGTTCCCGCGGCCGCCTGCCGCGCCTCGTGGCGGGCGTGCTCGCCGCCGCCTGCCTGGGCCTGTCCGCCACCACGCGCGCGGAGGTGAAGATCGGCTACAGCGACTGGCCGGGCTGGGTGGCCTGGGCCATCGCCGAGCAGCAGGGCTTCTTCAAGAAGCACGGCGCCAGCGTGAAGCTGGTGTGGTTCCCCACCTACACCGATTCCATCTCCGCGCTCTCCGCGGGCCAGATCGACGGCAACTCCCAGACCTGGTCGGACACCATGGCGCCGCTCGCCAAGGGCGTGGCGCTGAAGGTGATCCTGGTGAACGACAACTCCGCGGGCAACGACGCGGTGATGGCGAACCCGAAGTTCAAGACCCTCAAGGAACTCAAGGGCAGGACCGTCGCGCTGGAGGAGTACAGCGTGTCGCACTTCCTGCTCGGCATCGCGCTCTCGAAGGAGGGCATGAAGCCGAAGGACGTGAAGATCGTGAACCTCTCCGCGGGAGACGCCGCCGCGGCCTTCCTGAGCGGGCGCGTGGACGCGGCCACGGTGTGGAATCCGTGGGTCAACAAGATCGAGCTCTCGGGCAAGGGCAGGAAGCTGTTCTCCTCGGCCGATGCGCCCGGCCTGGTGCCCGACCTGCTGGTGGTGCAGGAGAAGTCGCTCGCCGCCAACCGCAAGGACTTCCTGGGCATGGTGAAGGCCTGGTACGACGTGGAGGAGTTCATCCGCACCAGGCCCGACGAGGCCGTGAAGATCATGGCGAAGATCGTGGAGATGAGCCCTGCCGAGTACAAGGTCTTCCTGCCCGGCACGCGCTTCTTCGGCGAGAAGGACAACCTCGAGGCCTTGGGCCCGGCGTCCCAGCCCAGGTCGCTGCTCAACGTCGCGCCGGTGATCATGAAGTTCCTCGAGGACAACAAGCTCGTGGAGGGCAAGCCCGACTTCGCGAAGGCGATCGACGCATCGCTGGTGAAGGAAGTGGCCGCCTCGCGCAAGTGATGCGCCTCACCCCTCCGGAGCCCTCCAAATGAGCACCTCCGCCTACCGCCCGGGGATCTGGTCGATCCGCGGGCCCATGAGCCAGCGCAGGTACTGGATCCTCGCCGCCGTCGGCCTGATCGCGCCCATCGTGGCGTGGTGGCTGGTGGCCAACTCGGGCTGGGTGGAGAAGGTGTTCATGCCCTCGCCCGGCTCGGTGTGGGACCGCACGCTGCTGTGGGCCACCGAGGACAACCTCCTGCAGGACACGGGCATCAGCATCTACCGGGTGAGCATGGGCTGGCTGCTCTCGGCGGTGATCGCCATGCCGCTGGGGCTGATGATCGGCACCTTCCGCCCGGTGCAGGCGGTGCTGGAGCCGCTCACCGACTTCGTGCGCTACATGCCCGCGGTGGCCTTCATCCCGCTGGTGATGCTGTGGATCGGCATCGACGAAGGCTCCAAGATCGCCATCATCTTCATCGGCACCTTCTTCCAGATGGTGCTCATGGTGGCGGAGGACGTGCGCCGCGTGCCGATGCAGCAGATCGAGGCTGCCCAGACCATGGGTGCCACGCGCGCGGAGATCCTGCAACTGGTGCTCCTGCCGTCCGCCAAGCCGGCGCTGGTGGACACCATGCGCATCACCATGGGCTGGGCCTGGACCTACCTGGTGGTGGCCGAACTGGTGGCTGCCAACTCGGGGCTGGGCTACGCCATCCTCAAGGCCCAGCGCTTCCTGCAGACCGACAAGATCTTCGCGGGGATCATCCTGATCGGCCTCATCGGCCTGCTCACCGACCAGATGTTCCGCCTGGCCCACCGCAAGGCCTTCCCATGGATGCACAAGAAGTCGTGAGCCTCGTGCCCAAGATCCGAATCCGCGGGCTGGGCAAGGTGTTCGGCGAGCCGCCCAACGAGGTGCGGGCGCTGGAGGACATCCAGCTCGACGTGCACGAGAACGAGTTCGTCACGCTGGTGGGCGCCTCCGGCTGCGGCAAGTCGACGCTGCTGCGCATCATCGGGGGCCTGGAGTACCACACCGGAGGCGAGCTGCTCGCCGACGGCAGGCCCGTGGCGGGGCCGGGTGCCGAACGCGCCATGGTGTTCCAGCACTACAGCCTCTATCCGTGGCTGCGGGTGCTGGAGAACATCAAGTTCTCGCGCCGCCTCTCGGCGAACCGCCATGACATCACGTCGGCGGACGTGGAGGTGGCCGCCGGGCGCGCCGACGCGCTGCTGCGCCTCATGGGTCTCACCGCCTACGCCAGGGCCTTCCCGAACCAGCTCTCCGGCGGCATGCAGCAGCGCGTGGCCATCGCCCGGGCGCTGATGAACCGTCCCGCCATCCTGCTCATGGACGAGCCCTTCGGCGCGCTGGACGCCCAGACCCGCGAGGTGATGCACGACCTCATCCTGCACGTGTTCAACCTGGAGAAGAGCACCATCGTGTTCGTGACCCACGACGTGGAGGAGGCCATCTACCTGGGGCAGCGCGTGGTGCTCATGGCGCCGCGGCCGGGTCGCATCGACACCGTCTACGAGGTGCCCCTGGGCGCGGAGCGCCACCAGGACATGAAGCACACCCGCGAGTTCCTCGACATGAAGCGCGAGATCCTCGAGCGCATCAAGCAGACCTCGGGGATGGAGACCGACGCGGGCATGCTGCGGCAGCTCTCGCGCACGGCGCAGGACTGAGGGGGCCGCGACGTCGTTTGCCGGCGCGGCCGGATGCAGGACACGGAGATCGCACATGACAACCATCGACGCGCCACCCGGAGAGGTGCTCTGGGAGGAAACCGTCCCCGGCGGCTGCCACTGGTCCGGGGTGCTCAGACGCGGTGTGGCACTGCGCCTCACCGACGTGGACGGTGGCGCCAACTGCGCCATGCTGCTGTTCAACTTCGAGGACAAGGTCGAGCGCTACAACATGCCCGACACCCTCAAGGCGCAGCACACCGCCATGCTCACCCGCGGCCACGTGCTCATGACCGACATGGGCCGCGCCATCGCCTCCGTCGTCGCGGACACCCACGGCTGGCACGACAGCGTCTGCGGCGTGATGCACGACGACCAGCTCCAGGCGCGCTTCGGCACCAGGCGCTACCAGGAGCACCGCAACGCCATGCACCGCAGCGGCCGAGAGGGCCTGCTCAAGGAACTGGCCCGCTGGGGCCTGGGTCCGCGGGACCTGCACGCCAACGTCAACTGGTTCGCCAGGGTGGTGGCGGACGCGGAGGGCAACCTGTCGCTCGACGCCGCGGCGTGGAAGCCCGGCGCCACCGTGGACCTGCGCATGGACATGCACACGCTCGTGGTGCTCTCCACCGCGATGCATCCGCTCGACCCGCGCGCCACCTACTCGCCCGGCCCGGTGAAGCTCACCGCCTGGCGCTGCGGCCTCGCGCCCGTCGACGACCACTGCCGCAACCTCCGTCCCGAGAACCAGCGCGCGTTCACCAACACCGAACGCTACTTCGCCACCTGACCCGAAAACAGGGTCGCAAGGGGTTTTCCGCGGAATTCCCCCTGCGACCCCGTTTTCCGAAAAACCCCTTGCGACCCTGATTTCAGCCTGATTCTCGCCAGGAGAAACGAGATGCTCGTCGAAAGTCCCCGTGATCCCGCCGCCGCCGCCCTCGACCAGGTGTGCCCGGCCGGCGAACCGTGGATGCACGTGATCCGCCACGGCCAGGTGCTGCGCATCCTCGACCTGGAGG